>NZ_JTLD01000001.1 GCF_000798815.1 Alistipes sp. ZOR0009
TTGACCCCACCAAGGCAGATGTCGGTGTAAACGAGATTACCTTCAGCATTGTTAGGGGTACCGGCTGCAGCCTTATTCTGAAAAAGAATATCAGCGTAAAAGCAACCCCTAATCTTAAATTTAATGCAATTCCTGAAGTTTGTAGAGATACGCCTATCAACCTTAAACGATATGTAAATATCTATGGAGGCACATTCGTCGGGCAAGGCGTGAAGGATACTTTATTATATCCTGCCAATATGCCTATCGGTGAAAACAATGTTACCTACAATTACAAGGAAAATTCCACAGGATGCGAATATCAGGTGAGCCAAACCGTGAATATAAAAGCCGCAATGAGACCTCTTGTATTTAATCCTATTCCAAACGTTTGCTCTGGAACCTCTAAAATAGATTTAAACAAGAATGTAAACCTACAAGGAGGCGTTTTTAGTGAAAATGATGCAAATGTTCAAAACGGCTTTTACGTTCCGAACCAAAGCGGACTTAAAACTATTTCTTACGTCGTGAACGAAAATGGTTGTGTTCAAACTGAAAAACAAACCTTTGAAATTTATGAAACGCCAAACTTAACCTTTGGCACAGTCCCTCTACAAAACACTAAGGTTGAATTCGATTTAAATTCATGTGTTAACGTTCTTGGAGGCACTTTTTCTGGAAATGGCGTTGTAGGATCTAAGTTTTCACCTGCAGTAGCTGGAGTTGGAGTACATAAAGTTACCTATACAGTAAGAAGTGCGTCAAATGGATGTTCTGCAACAAAGGAACAAAATATTGAGGTTTCTGAACTTATAGATTTTAATGGTATTACTGCTGGCTCCGTTCCTCGAATTTGTGGAAACTCAGAAAAGTTTTCCCTACTCAAGTATGTTTCACCTCAAAATGGGACCTTTACTGGAAATGGCATCGAAATGGGCCAATATTTCAATCCATCTGGAAAAGTTGGAATAAATGAAGTCACATATAGTGTTAGCATTGGTGGAAAAACTTATGAGAAAAAACTGTACATAAACGTAGACAATGATAATAGCGTTAAATGTCTTGGTGATACAATAAAACTGTGTGGTCAGACTGCCAATGTAAAATCAATGGTACTACAAAGTACATTTAACTATAATGGGACTGCAGATATAACCCTTAATGGTTCGTTTATGCCACGAGGGTACTCTATTCAACCTCTTGAAATTATAAGTTTTTCAGGATGCTCTTCGTTCAAAAATTTCATTGTTAACAATATTTCTGTTGAACCTGTAGACTTCACAGCAACCGCAAACGTCGCGTCCGAAGGCGGTTTGATTAAGTTTGAGCCAAACAAAAAACTGGATGGACATAATTACAAATGGACATTTGGAGATGGTGCTTGGTCTTCTGAAAATAAACCTAGTCACTACTTCTATTTGCCAGGATTCTACAACATAGAACTTCTTGTGAAGAATCCTAGCGGATGTCAAATTTCTGTTTTAAAAGAAGGTTGGATTAATGTCGAGAGTCTTACACCAAACAAGATCAGCTCAATTAAAGTTGGTTCTAGGCTGTATAAGGTAAGTTCTGAAACTAAAGTTAATTCAGATATTACAGTTTATCCGAACCCATGTACAACATACATAAACATTGCAATTCCTCAAGTACTTGAAGGGAAGAAAAACGAGTATCGAATTTACACATCGATGGGAGTCCTTGTCAAAAAGGGCGAAATCTTTACTTCTTCAAGAATTGATATTACAGAACTACGTTTAGGTGCTTATTTGCTTACAGTTAACAATCAAAAATTTAAACTGATTAAGAATGAGTAAAAGAATATTTATAGGAATGGCTGTTGTTACAGCCTTCCTTTTCCTTACCTCCTGTGAAGAGGAAAAAGATTTTTTCGTCAACTATAATGTGTTAGACGTCCAGTTTAGCCTCCGTAATAAAGCATTTGCGGATTCCCTTGTTGATTCTGTGAAGTTTGGGTTTACGGAAAGCTGTAAATTAAAAATGAGCCAGAACTTTTCGTCTATTGAAGTCCGTTCTCAATTTGAGTATAGCCCTTCCGCTTTTATTTCTTTGAAAAAAGATGAAGTAGGTGGTGAATTTGACATTAACAAAGGCGTTATGACTGAAACAGGCGAAAAAGAAATCTTTATCAAAGGAGGAAAGGTTGGAAATACACTTGGGTTGCTAATCTTCAAAGATGGTTATGGCAAAGAAGTAAAGAAAAAGGTCAAACTTACAGTATTTGAAAATCTAGAACCCGTAACAAACATGCAGATAGAGGCGATTAAAAACATATCGCCTTATGAGATTGAAATCAACCTTTCAAATTCTTACGATCGAGATGCTATATACGGTGGAAAAATAGTTGAATTTGAATACCGAATTGGGGATTTCTATCTCCTTAGAACCTCGAAGTTCTCTTCAATAAAATTCGTCCTTCCTCAGAAAGGAACCTTTTTGATAAAATGCCGTGTAAAAGACAACAATGGGGTATACTCTGTCGAAAAAACAAAAGAAATTACTGTGTAGTATTTTATATTAATTTATATTATATTTTTTAGTACCTTTGAAGGTGTTAGTATTTGTTTGCTAACACCTTTCTTATTGTATAA
Source organism: Alistipes sp. ZOR0009 (assembly GCF_000798815.1). NCBI lineage: Bacteria > Pseudomonadati > Bacteroidota > Bacteroidia > Bacteroidales > Rikenellaceae > Alistipes > Alistipes sp. ZOR0009. Next base: position 2,589 of record NZ_JTLD01000001.1, read on the forward strand.
CCAATCTTTACAAACTATGAGTACGTTCCTCGGATTAGCAAATGTAACAACGAAAGAGGATAATAATGTCTCTTTCAAATCTGTAAATTTTTCGCTTCATGCAGAGCGATTTAGTTCTCTTGAAGATAAGGGAGGGAAGATTCCTGTTTTTATCGTTAAAAATGATGAAACCAACAAACACGAGGTGCATTCCTCTATTCCTGAAGGCAAAAAACAAGGTCTTGATTCATCCTTGTATCTTGACAAAGAAAAAACGTTACAAATCCCGTCTAATGAGCAAGGTTATATTTCTAGCATTTACGTTTCTTCAAAGAAAGATGTGAAGCAAGGAATGCCTAACCTGTCCGTATATTCTTTAAAGGATAACGAAAAAAACTACTTGGGAAACGGCTTTTCAAATAGTTCAAAATTTGAAAACGGAGTAAACCTTAAACAGTTTACAGACCAAGATGGGGCTACTTCAAAATTATTTAATGTCAGAATTAAAGGGTCTGATATTGAAAAGTTGGATGCAGATTCCTATGGGAATGTAAGAGTTCTTATCAATAGAACTGAAAATGGACATAGGTTACTTTTAACTGAAAAGCCATCGAAAGAAACAGACGCTGTACTTGTTCTTGATAAAAATGAAACTCTTTCTATTTCAAAAAATAACGATGGCCAAATAAGGCTAATTGTTGCCGATAAGAATCCACAAAATATAGGTCGAGATAAATCTGATCTTGTGATCTATGAAAATAAGTTTCGGGCTGGTGATGAAAAGTTAAGTAAAGAAGATAAGTCCGAGAAATTTAAAGAAAAGAACTATGTCGGTGCTGGATATACAAACAACCCTTCTCTTCTTAAACTAAAAGAAGATGACCTCTCTAAAGATGGGTTAAAAGCAGCGATAACCAAAAACGAAACAATTAGAACATTTGCCATAATCAATGCAAAGCCAGATCTAGTTGAAAAAAAACATGGTGATTTAGTCAAGAAAATGATCAATGAAAATCCTTCGTTTTCAAAAGGAATTGAAACCGCCGTTACAACTGCCTTAAAAAAAAATGAAGCAGGATTAGGACAAAAAGAGGCAAGTGCGACTCCTGAGATTAAGGAACCTAAGATGAAGCAGCCTAAGATAAAATAATGACTAATAATTAATCAATATGGACAACATCCAAGATTTTAAAAAACGAAAACTTGAGGAAGAACATATAGATGAATCATCTTTAGACCTCAAAAGTTCTGCAAATCTAAATAAGCCCAAAATTCACAACGGAGATAAATTGATTACCGTTGGATCTCAAAAACGAGAAATTCTTGAAAATGGGCAACGAATAATGACATTTTCTCTTAATCCAGAGGCTATCAGTAAACTTTCTGAAAGAAATGGTAAAATTCGAATTTATCCTAACAATCAGAATTTTATAGGTAATGATGCATTTAAACGTGATTACATTGAACTTGACAAAAAAGCGATATCGCTCATAAAACCATCTGAAGATGGGTCTATAAAGATTATGGCTGTCGAAAAATTTCCGGGTGGAGACATTAATACAAAAAAGAAGGGTGAAAAGGAACTTGTAATTTTAGCAGATACCTCTGAAAATAGGAAGAAACTCGTTGAAGAGAATAGAACCGTTATCTATAAAGGAGAGGAAGATCTCTATAGAAAAGAAAAGGTAATGGATACACCTATTACTCCAACAATGACGTTTAGAGACGTGTATCGTTATATGTCAGAAGAAGAAAAAGGTAGTATTTCAAAACTCACGTCCAAAGAATTACAAGCAAGCATTAATAGTGCAAAACCCTCTCTTTCTAAAATTGATGATCAATATTTAGAAAGATTCAAAGCTGAAATTACGACTCCAGATAAACCTCTTAAGATGATCGATCATGACAACCAAGTTTGCGAGGTCAAATTCAAGGGTAAAGATGATTCTGGCAATTATGTTTACAAGAAAAAAGACGATACAGAAGTTTCTGTAAATCAATTTAATGCAAATCAAAAAATTAAACCGTACAACAACGAAAAGATATTTGAAGAATCTGTGAGAGATTCTTTAAATGAAACTGGATTTGCAACAAAAGAAAAAAAAATAGACAATCCTAATCTTGCCGATGAAATTCTCAATCGCGATTTGGACTCCAAGGATGAAAAGAGAAAAGGATTAAAAATTTAGGTATGGATACAAAAAATGTAATTATACTGCTAGCCGTTGCTCTAGCAATCGTTATACTTGATTTTTTGTGTCTTTCATCAATCAATGTCCAACTTTTCTCTTTTGTAAGAGAAGTTGGAAATCCAGCACCGTTCTTTATTAAAAACGGTGCTTACTTCAGAGCGTTCTACGTATTTTCTCTTTTTGTTTTAGCATACAACACAGTGCTACATCAAAAACCAAAAGAGCGTAAAGAAGATACAAAAATCAACATTACTATTTCGACTATCTGTTTTCTTCTCAGTACTGGTATTTACGTTTTTATCAGTTTCTTCTTTGGGGTAAAAGTTTGGTACTTTTTTTTAGCCTACCTCGTATTTTTTATTTTATCTACAACGTTTTGCGTTTGGTTTGTTCTTGAAGCGACTGCAAAAACAAAAAAAAGTCTCGAAAGAACTAACCTTTCTAGTGATCTTAAAAAGATTCAAAACAAGAACAAAACAATCTTTAGTTTCAAAACGACAGATGGATACATCAACGTTTTAAATCCATTTCAGGGAATATTTGTGAACGGAGGAGCAGGAGCAGGAAAATCTGCATCGATAGCTATTCCTATAATTGATCAAATAGCAAAAAATAGCTGGACTGGACTCGTTTATGATTTCAAATATTTTGATTTAACAAATGTTGTTTACACCGCATTTAAGCGCCACCCGAAAGAATCAAAATCTATAAAACTTCGAATAATCAACTTTACAGATGTTCAAAGATCTCATAGAATTAATCCTATAGATCCAAACTACTTGATTGACGAAGCTTTTATTGAAGAGTACGTAAACACAATTCTAAAAAACTTAAACAAGGAATGGATAAAAAATAGTGGCAATTTCTTTTGTACTAGCGCGATTCTTCTTTTAAAGGCATTGGTGCTCTTTATTAAAGAAAAGCATCCAGATATCTGCGATATCCCTCACGTTTTTTCTATAGTCAACCACTTTACAACTGAAGAACTTTGCCTCATGCTTAGTACCCACGAGCAGGCACTTTCAATTTCATCTTCTGTTTCAGAAGCAGTACAAAAAGGAGCGATGGAACAGGTGGCTGGTGTTATTGCAACTTTAAAGGCTCAAACACAAAAGTTGGATAACAAAAACATATTTTGGGTACTTGGAGGTAATGATGTCGATTTAAATCTTAACGATCCCCAAAAAAGAACTTTACTCTGCGTCGTGAATGATCCTCAGAAGACAGAAACTTTAACCCCTGTTTTTTCTCTAATCGTTACCGTTGCCCGAAAAACAATGAACGTGAAAGATCGTGATAAGTCAATTTTTCTTCTCGATGAGGCACCAACCATGTTTTTACCAAATTTTGATGAGTTACCCAATACTGGTCGTTCAAACAAGATCTGCTCCTGCTACATGGGGCAGGATATTTCTCAGATGGACAAAAATTACGGGAAGGACATTAGAAGAAATATACTTGGCTCTCTTGGAAATGTTTTTTATGGAAATGCAACAGAGGGAGAGACTGTAAAATATTGTAGCGAACTGTTTGGAAAGGAAGATGTGATAATAGAAAACACTTCTTACGGAAGGAATAAAAATACGAGTTCAATCGGTCAGTCTGAAAATATATCATTTAATGTGCAAACTCGTGAAGTTATTAAACCACAAGAGATAGCCTCACTCCCAATTGGAACCTTTTGTGGTAAAATTGTAGGAAGAGTACCTCACAGCTACTTTAAATCACAGTTCCTCAGATTAGACGATCAAGGTATTAATCCTGAAGAATTTAAGGTTCCTCCATTTACAAACGTAACAAAAGAAATGGTGGAAGATTTTTATAACAGTGTTATGGAAGATACAAAAGCTCTTAAAGCAATGTACAGTAATATAAAGGAGGAAAGCGTATGTTATTAATGATAGCATCAGTAGGAGAAGAGGTTATCGGTGATTCACACATACTTGATTCTGCAGCTCAGCTTGCAATCCAAGTACGTAACGTAATGCTCAATTATGCCCCTATTTTTACAATTCTAACTGGATTTTGGGGAGTTATACGATTCTATTTTGGATTTGACCCTCATAAAATCAACTTTCAAAAGTATGTCTTTTACCCATTGATAATGCTTTTTGCAATTATCAACTATGCCTGGATTATGGACACAATTAACACGGTGGCTTTTGATGCCGTAAACTGCAGCAAAAACGAGGATTCAGACAAAATGTTTGAGAAGATAATGGATGCAGAACGACAATACACAATGATAGTAAGTCTTGGCCAAATGACCTATGCGGATACGGTTATTGATAAAAAGAATCAAGCTGTAGATGCAGAGTATGGAGATGGTTCTATTGCTGGTTCCATCGTTAAGGCTAAAAATTGGGCGGTCGGGAAGTTTAACCAATATCGAGCATCGGCTGATTTTAACGGTGCGTTGACTTCAACTATGCCCACACCTGCGAATATTTTTGATTTCCTTAAAGGAAGTCTTCAGGCTGGTTTTACGACTCTATGTAGAAGTATAATAATACTTCTACGAAAAGCAATATTTATGATATTGCTCGTAGTTGGACCAATTGCAATGACCTTCGAGATTTTACCTCCTTGGCGAGGTCAATTTACGCATTGGCTAAAAATTTATATTTCAGTCATACTGTGGGGGCTCACGCTTAATATAATAGATGCTTGTTATGTGTTTTATATAAATTCAGAGTACAAGGCTGTTTTTGATGATATTGCAGAACTTGCAAAAAATGGAGAATACTACTTCTCTAGTACAGATAGCGATTTCGGTTATTTGAGCGTTGTTTTTGCGCTTATTTATGTTTTCGTTCCTTACATAACCAGCATATATTCTGGTGGATCAGGAGCAGGGAAAATGTTTACTGTACTAGGTGGACTTATCGCAAAAACAGCCGTATCTGCAGCCTCTAGCGTTACAAAATTAATTCCATCTATGCCAACTAAGATTTCAGGAAAAACTAGATAGTATGAAAAGAATCGTTTTAATACTTAATGGTATAAAGGATAAAACACCGTTTAAAGTCCTTGTTTTACTATGTGTCGTATTCTTAACTGCAAGTGTGCTAACTTATTTAAATGATTTTCAATGGCTAAATCTAATTTCACAGTTAGCATTTTTATGCTTGGCCTTTATTCTTGTCGCAAAACACAAAAAATATGTGTTTCAAAACGAAAAATTGAAAATCTTTATTATAAAACCAGAAGATGAAGACATTAAAAATGATAGCAATACTACTTCTGATAGCAAGTAGTTACAGAGTCGCTGGTCAGGGTGCTGGAACTCCAGTTTACGACGCTAAAGCCGATTTTAACGAAACAATGAAACGCATTGAAGAAAAATCCTTTAAAGTCAAAGACTGGATGTACAACCTGCAGCAAATCCAATGGCTCATGGAATCGTTTAAAAAAATGGACACTCTGAGAAGGCACGCCCAAGCGGCCTACGACTTATCCTATAAAATTTATGATAATACGAAGAAAGTCACTGCTCTTAAAGATTTTGGATTGAACGATGTTGGATTCATGGCCGAGAAAGTTATAGGAATGCCTATTGATCCTTCTTTTTATCTCATTCGCGCAAGAGGAGGCAAATATGATAAATTCGTAAAAGCAGTAAGCTTCAAGCCGGGTGATAATATTGACCAGAATTCAAAAGATATCTACAACTTTTTAATGGCTTACGATCCAAGATATGGTGCTAGTGAAGGCGGAAATCAAATTGATATTTTCGATGATATTGCCAAAGATTTTTTATTTGAGGAAGATTGGCGAAAAATGGTTGAAATAGAAAGAGCCAGAAAAATTGCAAAATTTCGATCTTCTATAGCAGAAGAAATTGAAAAAAAGAAAAATCAAATAAAATTACTGCAGACTGATGGCAAATATTCAATGACACTTGCCGAAAGATTGGCTCAAATAGAAAAACTTCGGAACGAAGCAGAATCTCTACAAGATTCTCTTAATCGACAAAACGAACGGATTTCTCAGAACATCAAAAATAAGAACAAACAGTTAGTATTGCATCTTGTTGGAGTTAAATACAATATGAACTGGAAAAACTTTAATAAAAAAATAGGGAGGATAAAAAATATTGGAGACATTTCATTGCGCAAATGGGATCGTAGCCGGAAACCTATACAAAAAATTGTTTATAATTGGAAATAACTGTTTTTTAAATTTTTCATTTAGATTTAATGAACAAACATTCAGATTATGAAAAAAACAAGCGTTCTGACATGCCTACTGTTTATAGCATCTTTTACAGTTTTGGCTCAAACAAGTAAAGATTTCAAAATATCAAGTATTGCAGATTACCCTACAACAGGAAGTAAAAAATTTGTTTTTAAAACAAAGTTAGCCCGTTCAAATATTGAGTTGACTTACAATTTGGAATTGTTCAAACACGAAACTATGGTGAATGACTCTACCGCCTTCATCCTTTTTTCCATCAAGAACGATTCAAAAAAAGTAGATAAAGGAATACCTCTTTCAGATCACAACATTTGCCAATTTGATAAAGACGAAGTTGATCGGCAAAAAAAAGAACTCAATTTTTCTGATGGTGCATTCTTTTGTGGCTATTTTCAGAAAGTAATAAAAGAGTTAATTATGAATGATTTGAATCTGAAAAATAAATCAGTCTACTTCGTAGTGCTAAACTCATACGATTACGATAAGGTACTTCATCCGTTTACCTATAAAACAGTGCAAAGTGCAGTAAACAACTGGAAAATAGTCGCTGCGTTACACAATTCAACCTATGTGTACTCTTTGGGTATTTTAAAAAATGGGGTCATTATGCTCGACGAACGAAATTGTCCAAATTTTCCTCATGACAGCCTTTTAACAAAAAAACTAAATCAATGAAAGTTAAGACCAAAGCAATTCTACGATTTACCTTAATATCGTTTGCCTCTATATTCATTTTTATCTCTGGATATTGGTTCGGAGGTCGAAATTACTCTGAAGAGTTGAATTTCAAAATAGAAAGCATAGCGCTCCAAGATAGTGCTATAAATTTAAGTACTCTCATACTTCCTGAGGTTGCTGATAAATTTGATAGCGCAGCGATCTACTCGCGTATAAATAAAAAATACGCCCAAACCTTTCGCTTTAATTACGAGGATACTCTGAAAACTGCAATAACTAGCGCAGGCTTCCTAAAGAGTCGATTTCAAATTTTAAAAGCATTTAGGCCATATTATATAGAAGGTGTAACCATTGAAAAAGATTACAAAGATTATATTATTAGCCTAAATTTGAGAACGATTGACTACACCAGCGTATTAAGATATTTATCAACAAAAGACACAACCAAAAATTACAAGGATCTATATAAGGATACAGAAATGAACCTCAAGTATGTAAAAAAAGGAGATCATTTCCTTTTCAATGGATTTCAATAGTCTTCACTGCCACTTTTAAATATCCCCAAAGGGAGGACTTGAAAAAGTTCTCTCTTTTTTAAAAAATAAAACATCGAAAACGATAGTTTATATTATATATTTTGTTACATTTGTATAGTTCAAAAGATCAAAAATGGAAACAGATAAGGATATACAACTCATATACGTCGATCTATTTTGTGGTGCTGGAGGTACTAGTACAGGAGTAGAATCTGCAAGAATAAACGGTAAACAATGCGCAAAAGTTATTGCTTGTGTAAATCACGATGCAAACGCTATCGCCAGCCATGCCGCCAACCATCCAGAGGCATTGCACTTTACAGAAGATATCAGGACGCTTGACTTAACAGAGCTGATAAAGCATGTTGCCTTAATGCGGATCAAATATCCAAACGCCAAGTTAAGTCTTTGGGCTTCTTTGGAATGCACCAATCACTCCAAGGCTAAAGGAGGTGTTAGCCGTGACGCAGATAGCAGAACTCTTGCCGACCATCTTTTCCGTTATATCGAGGCATTGAACCCTGATTTAGTTCAGATTGAGAATGTTGTCGAATTTAAAGACTGGGGTCCTCTCAAAATTAAAGTAGTTGCTGATAAAAACGGGAACGAACTTTATTGTCCGGTTGAATATAAAAAGAGCAATAAAAAAAGAGTTATAGCATGCAATCCTGTTTGGGTACCCATCGTTGAATTAAAAGGTTCATTCTACAATATTTGGGTAAACAAATTAAAAGGGTACGGCTACAACTATGATAGCCAAGTATTGAATTCGGCCAATTACGGTGCGTATACTGCACGGGTAAGATACTTTGGGCAGTTTGCTAAAGCAAAAATTCAAATTGCGTGGCCAATTCAAACTCACTTTAAGATCGAACTAAAGCCTAGAACTAAAACAAAGCAGTTAAGCCTATTTGAAGAAACAACTGCAAAAAAATATTGGAAGCCTGTTAAGGAGATTTTGGATTTTTCGGATGAAGGCGAAAGCATATTTAATCGAAAAAAGCCGCTTGTAGAAAAAACTCTCGAAAGGGTGTATCTAGGCCTTGTTAAGCATGTAGCAGGAGGTAAGGAGGCGTTTTTAAGTTCGTACTATGGAAACGGCGACAACTGCAGTAGCATTAACAAACCATCTCCCACCGTAACGACAAAAGATCGGATTGCCATAGTTAACCCTTGCTTTCTCTATATGCAGTACGGCAATGGTACCGCTACCAACATAAACGACCCTGCGGCCACGGTAACTACAAACCCAAAGCACCAACTGGTAACTTGCAATAGGTGGGTAATGAACACGAGTTTTAACAATGTAGGGAGCAGCATCGAAGAGCCAGCCCAGACGATCACAGCAAATCGAAAATGGCATTATTTAATGAACCCGCAATACTTAAACACGGGCGGTTCCATCGATAAGCCATGCTTCACCTTAATAGCCAGAATGGACAAGATGCCGCCCTACTTAATCGAAGTAGAAGGAGGCAGGATTGCTATTGAAATTTACGAAACGGATAGCTATTACACTCGTAAGATCAAGGAATTTATGGCCCTATACGGCATCGTTGACATTAAAATGCGAATGCTAAGGATTCACGAGTTAAAGTTGATTATGGGCTTCCCAAAAGACTACACGCTAATAGGAACACAGGCAGACAAAAAAAAATTTATTGGAAATGCTGTTGAAGTAAGAATGTCACGGGCGCTTTGTAAAGCTACTGTCTTGGGCATCCTCAAAGGAATTAAATCAGCCGAAATTGCGGCATAAAATATCTATTCAAATGAAAATCTACATTTCAGGTAAAATGGCAGGAATGAGCGAGAAAGAGTCTCGCAACCTTTTCCTTCGTGCCTGTATATTAATTGAATCCGTAAATCACAACCCGATTAATCCTTGGGTTGTTAATGACAAACTACAAGGTGCCTCGTATGAAGATAAGATGAAAGAAGATCTTCGTATTATTAAAGAGGAGGCGGACGCTATCTTCATGCTCAAAAACTGGAATATGTCTCTTGGAGCACAGCGTGAATACGATGAAGCAATTATAAAAGGAATTCCGATTTACTATGAGAGTGATCCTTCTATTTTCCTTTTTGACATGACCTTTCCAAAAGTTAATCCTGTAAACCAGTAAAACAATGAAAAATTTATCACCGCTCAACAAGAATTGTACTAAAGGCAAAATATCTGCCAAATACATTTTGTATTCTAAATTTATTACCCTTTCAGTCATTGTTATTTTTATTCTTGCGCTAATCGCAAATAACTATGTAGCTCCATTAGGAAATTTATTCTTTCAAATTATCCTAGTGTCTTTAGGTGTTTCGTTCCTAAACGTTACACTATGTGTTATTTACAACCAAAACTCACTACTATCATTTGCAATTCTTTTACTCTCTTTGTTTATTCTTCTTACTGACATTAAAACCTCCAATATAAATTTATACCAATGGATCTGCTTAGCCAAAACAGCCCTTGGAGTGATTGGGGTATTCTATTCTTCAATTAAATTAACACTGGCATTCATAAAGAGCCTTTTTAATAACGGCAAATTGGGAGAAGCATCAAACACAGAGCCAGAACCCAATTCGTAATTTTATTTGTTAAAACCAACACTAAAGTATCGAATACGCTATTTATTGTATTTTTTTTAGTATATTTGAATATAGAAAAAAGAAAAAATGCGACCTCGAAAAAATGAATACTACACGGAACACAATGGTGATATTATACTCATTGAGAAATTAGAAGGGAGTATGTACAAAATCATTGGATATGGACCCGAAAGACGGATTATTCGAGTTAAATGTGAGGTGTTCAAAAATAAAAAGGATTGCACAAACTACTTTAAATAGTTGAATAATAACGATTAAAAAGCATTACCATGAAAACATTCCTGCTTAGAGTTATTGTCTTTTTCGGAACATTAGGCCTTTTCACCTGGCTTATATCGCCAAAAACACGTACAGTTCATTCTGTTACAAATATTCATGTTCCCAAGTCTGAACCGACAGTTGTAGGAATAGTCATTATTATCCTATTTATCACCGCTCTTATTGTTTTAATCCTTTTTTTGAAAAAGAAAAACAGGTCACGCAGCAAATTGTCTTCAAATAAAAAGGCTGCCCAAAAAAAACAATCTAACATGGAAGAATTAACAATTACCTTAAAGGTGAAATACAGCGGTATAGGCATCACTGAAAAAGATGTTGTCGATTATATTGCTTTTCAGACTGGAGCAAGTTGCTCTATTTCTCAAGATAATCCATTTTTCTCTGAGGAGTCAGAATCTGAAATAGAGATAGGAACCATTTAAAACATCTGTCATGACTAAAAAAGCACAAAACGGGCAAGCCTTAGAAATGGTGTTTCAGAAATATGATGTTATGTCTAATGACGACATTAACCTGAAAAAAGAAATTCTGGATATCCTCAAACAGGATAAAAACTCTGATACAGAGACAAATTCTCACAAAAAAGATATCAATGGTAAATATTTACTCCTTTCACTAGTCGCCATTGCTGTTGGATTTGTATTCTTTTTTTCTGTATTATTACTAATAAAATTTGGATTTAATATAGATCCAAATATTTTAAAACTTTCTACAATATTTTTTACTGCATCGTTAATAAATATATTTTTAGCATATTTTTATTGTATGGGATTTTTAATCGAAATTATTGGCCTTGCTTTAGGACTGACATTATTAGTAGTAAAATTTTCTCTTCCAGACTCTTTAAGTTCTTCTTTAAAAGAAATTATACCTCTACTGCAATTGATCACATCAGGATTAATTTCAATAGTATCTTTTAGCGTAATGGGCTCAAAATTATTAACCCAACCAACCTCAAAGAAATGAAAATCACATTAAAATTTCCAGTGAGTTACATTATTTATCAAGCCATTGGATTCATTCAATTAGCGATTGGACTCGCAATCTTATTCTTATCAATAAGTATTGCGACAAGAAGTATATCTCAACGTACCTTCTGTATTTACTTAGGAATACTCCTTTTATCCTTTATTGCCTTATACAATATAAGGCAGTTGTACTTCAAAAAAAAAGTAAAAAGAGATATTGAACGTATGTATAAAAAATAGTAAAAAATGAAAAATCAAGAGTTGCTCGAATGTATCATACCTTATTCACCTTATGGTCTTAAGGCTCGGTATAAAAATGAAATGGAAATTGAAACAGTAATAGCGATTAATACAAAAAAGTTTGAATGTCAAACAGATAAAAGGGGAGGTCTTATTTCAAATTTTAAATACTACTTACATTCCCTTATAGATATTGGAAATCCGTGCTTAGAAGGGGGAAAAGTTCCAATCATGGAACTACTCAAAATTAAGAAGTTGGATATTTTTGATAATCGTCCACCCTCAGAAGAGGATGATTTTCCTAATTACAAACATATAGGAAAAGCAAAATATTGGTTTTTTGAAGTTATAACTACTCCTAACGGGATCGATAACCTACCAAGTTGGATGGTGACACAGCTTATTAAATGGAATTTTGATATTTTTGATCTTATAGAAAAAGGGTATGCTGAAGAAATAAAAACTCTTGAACTCTCAAAAAAAAATGAGAAATGAGAAACGGTAATTTAACAAATAAGAATCTTGAAAAACGCTTAAAATTATACGCTTTTCTTACCCGTTTTTTTTGCATACTAAATGGCATTTTCGTCGTTTTTGTCGTTATTATAACTACTACATCATCTTATGGTAGAGAATACCTACAAACGGCTCTTTTCTTCTTTATGGGATTATTAATCCTTACCGTAATATTCTATAAAAAAATGGGCAATATTAACGATAAGCTTAGAGTCCTAAAATTTCTCAAAAACAACCAATAACCTAAAAGCATTTAAGCGAATGGAACGAAAGAAAAAACTAGAAGAAAACGCAACCTTATCGAAGTTACTTCAAGAACTTGGAACTCAAGTTAGAACGATTCGTAAGCGTTCGGATATTTCGATCAAAGATCTGTCAGCCATGTCTGACAAGGGTGAAGATAAGATTAGCAACCTTGAGTTTGCAAAAGTAGACTATCGGATCAGCCTACTACTCAAGGTCGTCGATGCGTTAGGATATCAGGTTAAGATTGTCCCCAAAAGTCAAATAGCAACAGGAAAAGACTTTTTAGGTAATAATTATGGTGGTAAAATTTGATACCCCCTCAGGAGCCAAGGGCAACAAGGGGAGCAGCGCGGCATTTTTACAGTACATGGACTTTGCACGAAAGAATAGCAGCCATTGAAAGGAGAGAAAGCCAGGTAACTAAAACGCTTGACTAGTAACAAAAAACAACCTAAAAATCATTTAAGCGAATGGACGTGCAATGCTCCAAAACATCAAAAAGTTTTGAAAGATAATTACTCTTCCCTTCAAGTCGGTTTTTTCTCTTTTATCCATTATTTCACATTAAGATAACATCTTCAGAAAAGAGGAGATTAACTAGCTTTGAGCCACTATAAAAAGATACACGAGAAGATTTGGAAAACTCCTCTTTACTTCCTTTACCTGTAACTCCAGTATGACAAAAAATTCCTTTTACCTTGTTTGTTGATACTATATTTTCAAACTCTACTACATGCTTTTTATTTATATGTTTTTTATAACGTTTAGCCTGTACATAAAAAAGCGTATCATTATAATAAAAACGACCATCTATACCTCCATCTCCGCTATAGCGCTTATTACGTATAACCTTGAGTCCTCGTTTTTCCAAAGAATATAGAATAAGTTCCTCAAAAACGTACGGATTTATTTGTTTCAGATAGTTAATCTGTTGTCCTTTTGTCTCAAATGTCTTAAGTTTTAAATAGATTCTTACTGCTGTTTTTTGATTCTTTTCATGCCGATAATTTCGATGACTACGATGAAAGATTAGATAGTACAGGAATATGAGCGCCAATACCATTATTAAAAAAACAACATCCATTGGGTCTATTTTTTTGTAAAGAAATAAAAGAAGAGGAACTCGAACATGGTAAAAAAGAGTAATACTAACAACGACTCATTAAATCCAGAGTTGAAGACTTTCCTTAGAATCAGGAAGAACGACGGATATACAAATAAACTTGTTAAACTTACTGTTATGATGAAGTTGACCCAAGACTCTCTTTTTGTTCTTACCATTTCAACATTTTAAAGTAAAAATCAGATGCTTTATGCCTCCAAATTTCAGAGCGGAAAATGTCTCATAATCCTGTTTATGTAAAATTGGGGAAGAGGTAGAACAAAATTGTCCTACCTCTTTTCTAAGCTTGGATTGAATTCAAGATGTTTCACAACATCCAAAATTGAAGGTAGGCAAATATAAGTATATGTTTGTATATTTATACCAGTAATTATTAAATTTTTTGTCACTATGGAAACACTTTCAAACGATTTTTTCAAAAGTACAATTACTCAGTTTATTAAAGAGTTTCATCCAGATCTTGCTTTAAAGGGGAAAGATTATATTGAAAATGAGATTAATTTAAGATCATCACAAGCCTATGAAAGTTTTGAAGAAAGTCGAAAAGATGGATTAGATGTTAATTCATCACTCGAAATCGCTTTTGAAGTTCTCAAGCAAGGATTACTTTTTAGTAAGTACCAGCATGTGAAAAGCCTAATGATCTCTTACTTTTTCGATTATCTTGAACTTCAATCTGAAGAAGATCAAAATAATTTCATTTTAAACATTACAATAAAAGCTTCAGACGTATTTGAAAGGTACGTTTCGTCCGACGTGTTTCATCACAGTGACAAAATGGACCTTGAGGTTATCCGAATTATACAATCATCTATAAGGTAGCGGTATGTATAATTCTAAAGAAAAATTCAAAGAAAATCTTGAGGCTATAGAAACTAGCTTCAAGATACAAAAAGAAAAAAGGTTGCCATCACCGGCAGAACTTGAGACTCTAAAAAAATATAATGGCTTTGGAGGTTTAAAAGTTGTTTTAATGCCTCTTGAAAAAACAGAAACATGGAGTGCAGCAGACAGAAAACTGCTACCAGAGGTTCAGCAGTTACATAAAATATTAGATGAACATACGACTCCTTCTGCTAAGAAGGAGTTTTTAAATTCAATAAAATCAAGTATCCTCACAGCGTTTTACACCGATAAGCGATTAGTCGACGGTGTTGCAAAAACATTTTACGATAAAGGGATATACTTCGATAAAATGCTCGATCCATCTGCAGGTGCTGGCCAATTTATCGAGTCATTTAAAACAACGGATAGCCAGGTAAATGTTGTTGCTCTTGAAAAAGACAAATTAACAGCACATATTCTTCAAGGTATTTATTCAGGAACAAACGTCGAGGTAAAAAATACTGCTTTTGAAGATGTTGGTACATCAAGCAATGGCCGTTACGACATAGCCTCTTCAAATATCCCATTTGGAGATTTTCCTGCTTTTGATCCAAATTTTGTAAACTCAAAAGATAAGGCAAAGCAGCAGTCCTGCCGAGCAATACACAACTATTTTTTTGTAAAGGCTCTCGATCAGGTTAGAGAAGGCGGCGTAGTTGCATTTATTACAAGCACAGGAGTGTCCGATAGTCCGACAAACGAACCAATAAGAAAATACCTTATGAATAACGCCAACTTAGTTAGCGTTATCAGGCTACCGAATAACACTTTTAAAGAAAACGCAAATACAGAGGTTGCTAGCGATTTAATTATTTTACAAAAAAATAGCGAAAAAAATAAGTTAAGTCAATTTGAGCAAGACTACATTAAATCGGAAAAGATCAATGATCTCAATCAGAACAAGACTATTTCTTTAGAAAGAGTTGTATACACATCAGGAAGTAGGGGAACTGATATGTATGGAAAACCAGCCATTGTGTTTGAACATAAAGATGGTGTTGTCGGTATTTCGAAAGATCTTTCAACGAAATTGGGCAATGACATTGATCGATATTTTTCAAAAGAATTGTACAACCGCAATTCTCAAAAAAGAATCGAAACAGTTACAACCTCCAAACCACAACAACTCTCCTTATTTGATGTGGTTCAAAAAAATCTGTTTCAATCCGAGAAACAAGAAACTTCTCCATACATCCTCCGAAAAAGTTTAGATGAAAAATTTATTACCGAAGGTATGCTTGATATTGCACCAAGCGGTACCGTTGGAATTATAAAAAATACAGGAACAGGATCTTGGTCCATTGAAAGCAAAGGTTTTTCACGAGAGAAGCAGGAAATTGCTAAATCATACATCAATGTTAGAGATAGTTACTTGAAACTTTCAGATTTTGAGGAAACCTTAAAGATTGAAAATACAGAACTAAGAAAAGAACTAAACCAAGCCTACAACCATTTTAGACTTAAACATGGTGCTTTAAATGAGGGTAAAAATTTAAGTACCATTTTATTTGATAGTTATGCAAGAGAAGTACTCACGCTTGAAAATTCGAAAGATCAAAAATTTGTAAAGGCGGACATTTTTGAAAAACCAGTTGCTTTTAGCAAAGAGAGCAAAGTTGAATCCGCAAACGATGCTCTTATTAAAAGCCTTAATAAATTTGGTACCGTTGATCTTAACTACATTACGTCGATACTCCAAAAAGAAGAAAAGTCCGTTAAAGATGATTTAAAAGACCTTATTCTTTTTAATCCAGAAAACAGCAACTACGAACTCCGAGACAAGTTTCTTTCTGGAAATATCATTGAAAAAATAGATTCAGCCAATAATTTTCTTTTAAAAAATCCAAACCACCTACCAGCACAAGAATCTTTGTCTGAACTGAAAAAAGTTATTCCAGAAAGAATTCCATTTGAAGTTCTTGATTTTAATCTAGGAGAAAGATGGATTCCAAACAAATACTATTCCGACTTCGCAACAAAACTTTTTAAAGTTCCTACTGATGTCTCTTTTTTAAAATCAAGTGACAGTTTTCACATCGAACCTAAAGGGTTTAGTTCTGCAATACACTTTGAACATGCGGTTGAAAGCAACGGAAGAAGATATAATGGTACCTACCTTCTCGACCATGCTTTTAAAAACACGATTCCTGAGTTTTTGATAAAAGATGGAGAAACTACCAGAAGAGACGCACAAGCAATACAGTTGGCCTCCACAAAAATTGATAAAATAAGAGATGGATTTATTGAATATCTAAGAGATCTACCTGACGAGAATAAAAAAGATCTGGAGGATATTTACAATAGAAAATTTAACGCAAACGTTAGACCTAAAAACAATGGAGCTCACCTTGAACTTGCAGATCTTAACTTAAAAAATTTAGGTATAGAAAGTGTATATCCATCTCAGAAAGATACTGTTTGGAAGATCATTCAAGATGATGGAGGCATTGCTGATCATGATGTAGGTAGTGGAAAAACTCTTATCATGTGTATAGCTGCGCACGAGATGAAGCGCATGGGGATAAAAAATAAACCGCTTATTATAGGAATGAAAGCAAACATAGGTCAAATTGCCGAAACTTATAAAAGAGCCTATCCAAACGACAAATTACTTTATCCTGGTAAAGATGACTTTACTCCTAAAAACAGAGAGAATCTACTTAATTCAATCAAGAATAACAGCTGGGATTGCATTATATTGACTCATGAGCAGTATAAAGCAATTCCTCAATCGCTCGACATACAAAAAAAAATACTAGATAAGGAACTCGATAATATTGAAAAGGACCTTCTTTTAAGTAAATCATCTTTAAAAAAGGCCGATTTTAAAGGTCTTGAAAAACGGAAGGCTAGCCTTTCATCTAAAATAGAAGAAGTAAATTTTACAATTAACTCAAAAAAGGATAACGTTCTTGATTTTAAAAAATTAGGTATTGATCATATCTTTATAGATGAAAGTCAAAATTTTAAAAATCTTATGTTTGCAACTCGTCACACCAGAGTTGCAGGATTGGGTAATCAACAAGGGAGCCAAAAGGCAACTAATCTACTTTTCGGGATAAGAACCATTCAGGAGCAAACAGGGAAAGATCTTGGAGCAACATTCCTTTCAGGAACAACCATTAGCAACTCTTTAAGCGAACTTTACCTCCTTTTTAAGTATTTAAGGCCAAAACACCTTGAAAAACAAAATATCGACACGTTTGATAGTTGGGCGTCTGTTTATGCAAAAAAGAGTGTTGATTTTGAATTTTCCGTAACCAATGAATTAATTCAGAAGGAAAGATTCAGAAATTTTATAAAAGTACCGGAACTTGCAAAATGTTATGCAGAAATAACAGACTTCAGAACTGCTAAACAAATTGGACTTGATCGCCCTGATCTTATTGAAGAACTGATACACACACCACAAACTCCTGCTCAAGTTGATTACTCAGAAAAATTAAAAGAATTTGCGAAGACTGGAGATGCTACAATTATCGAAAGGCAGCCTCTTTCTAAATCAGAAGAAATAGCGAAAATGCTAATTGTAACTGATCTTTCGAAAAAAATGGCTTTAGATGTTCGCCTTGTAGATCCTTTTGCTGAAGATCATCCAAACTCAAAACTTTCAAATGTTGCCAAAAAAGTAAAAGAATTTTACGATAAATCTCATGAATACAAAGGAACTCAGTTAATCTTCTTAGACACTTCAACCTACAAAAAAGATGAATTTAACGCCTATTCTGAACTTAAAAAAAAGTTTATAGAAAAAGGGATACCTGCAGACGAAATTAAATTTGTTCAGGATTTTAATAGCCAAAAGCAAAGAGATAAACTGTTTGAGGATGTAAATGAAGGAAAAGTAAGAATACTTTTTGGTTCTACACAAACTTTAGGTACAGGTGTAAATGTGCAGAAAAGAGTTGTAGCAATGCATCACGTTGACATTCCGTGGAAACCTGCAGAAACAATACAACGAATTGGCCGAGGACAACGAACAGGAAATTGGGCTGCGAAACAGTTTCAAGATAACAAAGTGTACAATTTTGTTTATGCCGTCGAACAAACATTGGACAACTACAAGTTTTGCATCAACAAAAACAAAGAAGTGTTTATCAATCAAATCAAAGAATGCAATCTTGCTACAAGACGAATTGATGAGGGTGGAATGGACGAAAAAACGGGTATGTCGAACTTGGCAGAGTACATCGCCATCACGTCTGGAAATACAGATCTTCTCGAAAAGGCAAAAATGGAAAAAAGAATAGCTGTGCTTGAAGGTGAAAAATACAATTTTAACGCTGATACCGCAAAAGCAAGGCATAAATACTCCAGTACAGTTCTTGATATTGAAAAAAATGAACGAATTCTTCAAAAACTTCATAAAGATGAAGATCTGTTTAACTCTAAAAAAAATGTAGCTGAAAATGGGACAGTAGTGCCAGAAATAAATATTGGAGGAATAACTGACACTAAGAAAGCTGGGATTGAGTTTGTAAACCAAATGAAAAATGTCGATTCTGAAGATGGTAAAAAGATCGGTCGTGCTTATGGGTTTGACATTGTGATTAAAACAGAAAAATATATAAACGACAAAGGTGACGTTGAAAAGATAAACAGGTGTTTTATAGAAGGCAACTATAAGTATCAGCATAATCATGGTCAACCAAGTCTTAAACCAGAAAACATTGTAAACTATCCTGCTGCCGCTCTTGAGAAAATACCTAAGATGCAAGATGATTACAAAATGCAACTTGAAAGAGCGAAAGAACTTCTTCCTGGATTAAAAACATACACATCGAGCAACTTTCCAAAAGAAGGAGAACTGTCAAAACTCAAGGAAGATCTGAAACTATTGGAACAAAAAATAGCAAAGGATCTTCAACCTCAAAATTTAGATGTTAACACGGAAAAAAAGGAGGTTGAAAAAGGGCTGTCCTATTCTCATAGAATGTAAAAAGGGGATTTTATCCCCTTTTTACTAATTATAATTGTAAACCTTTGTAAAGGTGACTCTCAACTATCTTCTCGACTGTTTAAGAAAAAGAGCCTCTCAAATTTATAAAAAAATTACCTTCTATGATTTCTTTTCCTTTTTTTGACTTCGATATTTTCGTCATCTGCAGAACTCAAAGATCCTGCTCCAGATGTTTGAATCATTGAATCTAGCAATTTTTCAAACGCACTCGTATTTTCGAAATCATTAAAATTATCTAACCGCATAGGTGAAACTGGTAAACCTTTTGATACAAAGGATGGCATTTCAACCAACTTTTCGAGAGGGACATTCATAATACTTGGAGAAAACATACTTTGCTTTGCTAAGGTTTCGATCTTACCAAAATTCTCTTTTGAAAAATCGCAAAGTCCTTTTACTGACGCAAACTCTAATTTGGTATAAAGTTTTTCTAAAACAAAAAGGTTGTTTTTTTCAATAACAGATTTTAAAAATTTATCATCTCCCCTCCCCTCTTCTATCTGCCTCGAAAATGAACTTTTCTCAGAATCTGTTAATATTAGATTTCTTACTCTTTCTGAGGAAAACGTTGGATATAGTTCGGCTATCTTTTCGTTAAACTGTCTGCTAAAATACCCTTTTCTCCTCTCAACCGTAGATTCAATCTGATCACTAAGTTTAATGTCTTTATATGCATTTGAAAAGCCACTACGTCTAAATGATTCACAAGATTTTAATGCATAGTTACAATTTTGATCAAAGTAATGAGCATCAAATACTTTCAATATAGCTGCTTTTTCATGTTTTAGTCCTTTCACCCCGTCTTTCTTCTCAATCTCTAGCAAAAATCTATCTATAGATTTTTCATGATTTCGAACATGCTCAGAATTGATGAAATCAACTAGTTTAACTACCTTTTGTGGGTTCTTTTTACAGTTATCAAGATATAAGTCAACCTTTACTATATTATTGTTATTAAGCCTTGAATTTTCAAAAACTTTAATTGCTTTTCGACCTATTACAACATTATTCTCTGCAGCAAACGCAAGAATTTCATTTTTAAGTTGATTCGTATTTTTACTTATTATTTTACTTGATTCCGTATCTTGATTTTCAAACTTTTTTAATGCTGAAGCAAATGCAATATCTTCTTTCCCAATCGAGAGTTTCTTTTCAAGATTAACGAACGAATAATATTTAGACACCTGACTCCCTTTAAACGTATAGTCATTATAATCAGTTCTTAATTTGAAAGTTACACCTGAAATTTTAGAATTGTCATTTTGCAGGTTAAAATTTACCTCTATATTTCGTTTGTTGAGTTCTTTGACAAAATCAGTCAAAGAAATATTCTTTTTACCCCATAAGGCACCTTTTATTTGCTGCTGTGTATATGATCTAGCAGAAAGCGTATTTCGATGCAATTCACTTGCAAAATCTTTGTAGTTAACGCTTTCTTTCTTCCTTTTATTGTTTTCAGAATGCCCCACCAACTGTAACCCATACTTAATTTCTAGTTCCTTTCGGACTTCTTCACTTCTCTTTTTAAAAAAAGAATCATCCCATCGTCTCCCGTCTTTATCGTAGTAAGAAACAATTAAATGTACGTGCTCACCGTCTTTAATATCATTATGTCTAAAACAAGCATAATCTCTTTCTCCAAAAAGCATCTTTTCTCTATAGTCTTTCGCTAGTTCTGTAAATTTTTCATCACTTAGAGTCTCCTTAGGCGCTAACCTCAAAACACAATGAACAACCGCATTCACATTTTTAACGCCCATTTTATCTGGTAAGCAGCTTTGAAATGCTTCTTTAATTTCCTTTTTTGTATAACCTACAGAAGAATCCAGCACATAACCTTTTTCTTCCTTCGCACAATAACCAACGACTCTAGGCATTGATTCCGTTTTTCTTGGAACACATTTTGCTATCATATCTCAATGACTATAAAACAATATAAATACAAATACACAAAAGTACGACAACACATATAATGAATAATACAATAACACATGTAGCGTTAAACATACTACTACAACAATACAACAATATAAATATACATTGCTACATTGCTACATTACTACATTACCTTACATATATTATTATACAATGCTATTATAATACAAAGCCTCAATAATACACGTGTAAAAATGAATATAAATACATTAAAACAATGTAGCAATGTATTATTTCAGACAAATGATACATGTATAAATGTGTACGATGTTGTAGACAATACATATATACGTTGACTTGCAAGGTATAAATATACAGATACCACAATACCACAATGACACATGTATAAAAATATACGTGTTACGCTATTCAAAGATCTCTGACTAAAAGGGAAATAAAATATTTAAAACTACACACTTATCTGTTATCCAGCCTATTTGTCAACTCATCTAAGAGTTTTCGAAGTTCTATAAAACACTTTTCTTGCTGATCGAATTTCTTCAATTCTCCCGTTCGTCCATCCCGGACAATAGCATTTAGTTGTCGTGTTATCTGATTTACATTATTGCCTATCTTAAGTAATTCATGTAAAAACATCTTCGTTTCTTTATCAAAAGAAACAATCCTACGATCCAATGCAGATCGCAGTAACAGGTCGCTTACACTGATCCCTAATAATGCTGCTTTATTCTTTATAGCCTCTTTTTCGTCTAACGTTGGGTTAACAATTATCCGATTCAATGTTCTTCTTTCTTCTATATTCTTTTTAGGTCGCGCCATCTTCTTTTTAATTAGTCTAAGAATTATTTAAGCGTTATGAAACATGAAAAAGCCCTTACAGGGGGTTTTTTTTTCGACTGAAAGGAGAAAACAAGACTGTTTTTGCGATAGCAGAAAACACATCTTGCCCAAAATTATTTTTAGCAATATATAAATTATTTTTTTATCTTTATAACAACCTAAAATTTTATACTATGAAACTTGTTATAGCCGAAAAACCGAGCGTGGCCAGAGAAATTGCACATGCTCTTGGAGCAAATGAAAGTGGAAATGGATTTCTCACGGATGGTAAAAATTACACTATCACATGGGCGTTCGGTCACTTACTCCAGATTAAAGAGGATAAAGAAAAATGGACCTTAGATCAACTTCCTTTATTGCCAACTTACGAGTATGAACCGATTAGTTCTGGAAAGAACCAACTTAAAGTTATATCTGATCTTTATAAGAAATGTAGCGAGATAGTAATTGCAACCGATGCTGGAAGGGAAGGAGAACTTATAGCTAGGTTGATTCTTAACCATATTGATGGAAATTCGTGGATGGATAAAAAGCAAGTTTACAGGCTTTTTTCATCTGAAGCCCTTACTGCAGAGGTGGTAAAAAATCTCTTCAGTAACCTTACTCCTGCAGAGAAGTATAATTACCTATATTTTAACGCATTGGCTAGGCAATGGGCGGATTGGGTACAAGGCATTAACATGACTCGATTTGTAACTCTTAAGGCAAATGCGCTTTATACAATAGGTAGAGTTCAAACACCTGTGCTAAAAATTATTGTAGATCGAACAAGAGAAAAATTAACATTTAAAACTGAAAAGTTTAAGATCTTAGGCTATAAGGGAAAGAAAGGTAATGAAGAATACTGCTTTGAATCTAATAAGAAAATAGATGATTCAACCTTCAATATCAATGATTTTAAAGGATTAATAATAAAAGTTGAAGATAAAAAAAATGAGGTTAAAACGCTTGTAAAGCCGACATTACATGATATAACCTCGCTTCAAATCGAAGCAAACGAAAAGTTTGGCATTTCTCCAACTAAAACGCTCGAACTCACTCAAAAACTATACGAAGAACATAAGGTAGTAAGCTATCCTAGAACAGATTCTAACTATCTGCCAGAAAGTGCGCGAGGGGTACTAGAAAACTGTCTTAATAATCTTGGTTATAAAGAATTATCTCCAAATGTTTACTCATTAGGGAAGGAGGTTTTTGATGATTCAAAGTTAACAGATCACCATGCTCTTCTTTGCCTCAAACCTTTTTCTGCTGATAATGATGATCTTCAAAAGATATATAATCTTATTCTGCTAAGAATGCTATCCCAATTCGAGCAAAATGCTAAAAAAGAATTTTTCACCTACAGTTTTAATGCAGCTAATCAACAATTTATATTCAAATCATCAAGGTTTATCGAAAGAGGTTTTTTAAAACTCTATGATCGAATCAAGGTTAAGGACGAAGAGACTGAAGAAGAATGCAATATCAGTTTTGAAATAGGAGAATTGCTTAAAGGAACGTTTGAACTCATTGAAAAACAAACACAAGCGCCTTCGTTATACACTGAAGGTAATATCATAAAAAAAATGAAGCATCTTAACCTAGGAACTGCAGCAACTAGGGATGGAATTCTAAAAAAACTTGCAGATCGTCAATATATTGCGAAAACAGGGAAAACGCTATCAGCAACAGAAAAGGGAATGCAGCTTATTGATAAGGTAGCCTCCTACGATATTGCAACTGTCGAATATACAGAGTACATAGAGGAAGAAATTGCTAAAGTAAAGAATAAGAAAGACTTAGGAATTTTTCTTAATACAATTATTGCCTACACGAAGAACTTTATAGAAGATAACAAGGATATTACTTTTAATCGGATTCTTAGCCAAAAACAAAAGGATACGGTTAAGCGGATGGCAGAAGAAAGAGGTGTTAAGGTTGATCTTAAAACACTAACATCTGAAAATGTGAACGATGTAATTAATAGCATTAAAGACGAAGACATAAGATGTTCTTGCGGTCTTTCTCTTAAAGTTCAAAAATTTTCCTACTCTTGTTCTTGTGGAATGCAGATATACAAGGAAATAGCAGGTAAAAAAATAAGTGGAGATCAGGTTAAAAAGTTACTTGAAGGTAAAATTCTTGAAATAAAAGGTTTCGTTTCAAAGGAAAAGAAAAAGTTTAATGGAAAAATAAAGATCGAAAACCATAAAGTCGTTTTTATAAAATAATGCATGTATACGATACTACGAGTAACTAATGTTACAATACTACATTGCTACATTGCTACAAATATACATGAGTATAATTATACAAATAGTTACTTATACGTGTAGTGAGTGATACATGTCTACGTGTGTGAATGTGTTTTTGTGTGAAAGTATATTAATATATTTGTATAGAAATATATTTGTGTAGAAATATATTTCTATATTTGTGTAGAACAAAACATTCACACTAATGGAAAAAGAAACAAAAATTATTGGTTTCGTAAATCAAAAAGGAGGAGCAGGTAAGACGACCTTAACAGTCCTTGTTGCAAACCCTCTTGCAATTAATTTTGATAAAAAAATTGCAATTATTGATGCGGATATACAAGGATCAATAATTGCAAAGCGAAAACTTGAAATGGAAGAAGGAATTGCCGATTTTCCTTATCCTGTCTATTTTTCAAAACCCTCGAAAATTTTAGAAACACTCGAAGAACTCGATGGCGAATTTGATTACATCTTTATAGATATGCCTGGACAAGCTTATGGAGAGGGTTTGGACAAACTCTTAATTAGCCTTGATTTCGCATTTGTACCATGTTTAGCTGGAGATACTGATGTTAATTCAACTTACGATTTCTTAGAGATTTTGAAACAAGTAAAAATCATAAAAAAAAGAGAGTTGAACTCTGACATAAAAATACATCTAGTAAACAACAAGGTAGATCAAACTGTTAGATACAAAGATATGGCCTCTTTTTTTGATCAGGTTATTGAAAGTAGTAATAATCTCATTGAAAAAAGAGATCCTGCTTTAAGTCTAAAATCTAGGGTATCGTACCCAAATCTATTTTCTACGTATACATCTGGATATAAGGTAGGAGATGAGTTATTCGATTCTTTTATATCATCTTTTAAAGAGAAAATATAATGGAGAAAGGTAAAAAAGGAAGTCGATTTGCGACAATGTCGCAAAAATTGAATCAAACACCAATTGTAGGCGAGGATAGTCTTTCTGAAGCAAGAAATGAAAGTGTTCCTTTGCCAAATAAAAACGAGCGAGCAACACCTACTGCAGCAACTACTGCAGCAACTACTGCAACACCTCCAGTTTTGTCTCCTGCTGAGATAATAGAAGATAGCTTGCCTATTGTCAAAAATTTTGATAAAACTATCCGGATCACTGCTCATTACGACAGTCTTCTTGATATATTTTATGCGTTAAATAAGGATAACTACAAAAGTAAGGCAGAACTTTTAGATGTTATTCTAGGCGATTTTTTTGGAAAGAAGGAAAATAAAAAGTACGTCGATCTTAAGAATAATAAGTAAAAGAGGTAGCATAAGCTACCTCTTTTTTTTGAACAAAACATTACACTAGATATAAATCTAAAGTGTAAAATTATTTTTAAAATCTTCAAAATCAGGCTCTTTATGAATTTTATCATAAAGCATAAAAATAAAAATGCTCAATTCTTTTTGAACACTTCTCAAATTTGATTTAGCCAAACTTTCAAGAAATCGTTTCGCAGACCCTGGGACAACAATGCAATAAAGTTTTTTCAACTCTAAAGTACTCCTGTACTTTTTCTTATCCTCAGGTAGTATAAGAAAACTCATGAGTTCATTTCTAACAAACTCTGACGATTTTTTGTCAAACTTAAATCTTAAATATTCCCGAATAATTGGACTTATTGGAATATTCAGAGATTCCATCCTTGCTGCCTTGTAGGGTTTATTTTTTACTTCTGATAAATCCAGAAGCGATTGGCTGATTTTTTTTATTTCTTCCTCAGACAACCCTTTTTTGATGTTATAGCGATATAGCCGTTTTTCTTTATCATTACAAAATTGCCTTCGCCCAATGATAACTTTCCCGCAAAACTTGCAGTACCTCTCCATAATTATTACGTAAAGCTTAGTCCCAGATCATAATCTAGTAAAAATAGTATTTTTTTTATAATAAGACTACATTCCTTTATTTCAAATCACGATAAACCCATTAATTTGTTATACTTCGGGGGGGGCTGAACCTATTTTTCCCATTATTTTGTTATACTTCAGGGTGATTTTACTTTTTCATTCATTAATTTGTTATACTTCAAAGTTCAACCATTATTTTGTTATACTTCGTGTTGCCATTATTTTGTTATACTTCATATTGTAATGATATGATTATTAATTATATACAAAACAACTCGAATTATCCTTGTTTTTTTTATCATGTATAGTACTATATGTCAATTAGTTGTATATTGATAGAAAAGAGGGTAGAAACACGATACTTTAAAGTCACCCTCTTTTTCCCTTTAAGTCTAAACAAATATTGTGTGAATATTTTTAAATCTTTTGTATATAATTGTACCCTTTTTTTTTGTCATTGTATTAAATTGATTTTCTGTTGTTTACATTCGGGAAAAAATCATTATATATAACTTTTTAATGGCTTAATATAGCTTTTTAATGGGTAACTATAACTTTTACATAGCGATATATAACATTTAAATGGCGTTTCCCTTCGGAAGTATAACAAAAATATGCATCTATAACATTTTTATGGCAGGAGCAAAGGTGTCTAATTTATAGCTGCTTATAAAAATGTTAAAATTAAACTATAACACGCACATACATTTGTTATAGTTAGCGTTTTTTTTGTAAATTAGAGCCATAATATAACGGAGGTATTGCTTTGTTATATTTAAAAAGCTATAATTGTATCATATTTTATAATATTTTCTATGGCAGATTTAGTACTAGTAAAGAGCGAGCATCAGCCTCTTAAGGATAAAACGATAAGACAGCATAACGACTTTACTCAAGCTAGATACAACCTAACTTCGCTTGAGCAAAACATTGTAATGCTGCTAATAGCCAAAATTAAAACCGATGATCCAGACAAAACAAATTATATAATTTCTAGTACAGAAATATTTTATAATCAAACTCAAAGAAGTGCAGCGGCCAATACTGCACTTTTAAAAGAATGTGTCAACAAACTATTGAAGCGCGTTGTTACTATACAGAGTGCAAATGGCAACAGAATCGATACACATTTCGTCTCAAGCTGTGAATACTTAGACGGGAAAGGATCTATAGAACTTAGTTTTGACCCTAAATTGAGGCCATTTTTAACTGACTTAAAATCCAATTTCACACAGTACTCTTTAAGATCTGTATTGTCGTTTAAAGGAAAATACACTAAGCGGATATATCAACTTATATCTCAATATCAAGACACTAAAGTACTCTATATCTCGCTAAATCATCTGATAGAAATTTTGCGCCTAAGAGATGACGATCAAAAAGATAGTAAAAAACCTTGGTACGAACTTTACGGATCTTTCAAGCAGCGGGTGATTAAACCAGCTCTTGCCGAGATAAATGAGAGTCCTGATTCGCAATATTATATTTACGAGGTTTTTGAATCAAAAAAATCAAGAAAAGTCGAAATGCTTACGTTTCGATTTAGAGTTAAGACTAAAGATACAAATCAAGAGGCATCTATAAATGAGCAGGTTTTGCAAAAACTAAAAAATTTAAGGTTGTCAGATACTCAAATAAAGCAAGTTATGAGGGAGGTTGGAACTGATGATATTATAAAAACTTGTTATGAGATCAACGTACAAGTAAATAATTTTGAGGTAAAAAATCCGGGTGGTTATACCTGGTCAATCTTTACCTCTAAGTTTGATCTCAAATAGAGGCAAAAAAGAATGAACAGAACAATTCAATCTTGTCTTTATCTTCGATTGTCTCTCCAATATATGTATTTAAAGACTGAGCCGTAACACTCTTTCCGTTTTTTGCAAAGCAAATTTGGGGAGAAACAACAGATCCAAATTGTTGATAAACAATTATTCTATCTTTTTCGTTTATATAATAAAGTTCCTTTACATTTTCGAAAGATACTGGTAAAGAGGAGATAGGTTGATTTAAAATAAAATTTAAAATCGTTTTTGTTTTCATAAGTGTATTTGTTACTATACACAAAAATAGCAAATAAAAATTACTCTATTACATTTTTGTTATATTTAGCTAACACGCTAAAACACTCTATGTCGTAAATTAAAAGCCTCCTCTTTACGTTATTTAAATTAAACCCCTCCAGACGGCTTAACCTCTCATACTTGAACAGATATGCCGCTTGCTAAGCTTTAGCTTAAAAAACACCCATTAAAACCACCAAAAAGAGGTTGGCTTTATTTGTAAGACTCTCGCCTGATCTTGAATTTATAAAAGATAAAAGGCAAGTAGTGACACCTGCCTTTGCTGCTATTATTCTTTAAAATAAATGCATTACGACAATTCCTCATAATGTGTATCAAATTTTCGCTCTTTGGAACAGTCCTCTATATCCATATTTATAAATCGTTTCATAGCATCCTCAAGAAGTTCGCCCGTAGATGTTACCTTTTCTCCAGTATCGCTCAAAGTATAAATTTTCACATCCCCACAGTGCTTAATCCCTGTATGAATAACTCCGCAGCATAGGTGTTCTCTAGAAATTATAGTTGTATTTGTCTTATTGTCCATCAACGTTTTGGAATCCTTTTTTTCATTGAAAAAATTGGTTGCAACGTCAAGACTATCAATATTTATTATACTGCCCAACATGCTGTAAATTGTAAATCTTGCTTTCATCGTTTTAAAATTAAATTGTTTGACTTTGTTTTTGATTACACTGCAATATAGTATCAAATAAGAGACTTTG
>NZ_JTLD01000002.1 GCF_000798815.1 Alistipes sp. ZOR0009
CAACCTTGCACGAATAGAAGGGGCTACTTAGCTATAGTATTTATTAAAATAGAAAGGGTGATTGGTTACCAATCACCCTTTTCCGTACTAGATAGATGTTGATGTTAGTTGTCATTCTTGTTAGACTTGTTCTTCTTAAAGTGCTCTTTTAGCTGGCGATGAGCCTCTGCTGCACCTTGTACGTTATTACGGCTTAGGTACTCTAAATGAGCGTACTGATCTATAGCAGCATTGTAGTTGTTGTAGTCATGCATCATCTTAGCGCTTTCTAGCTTGTAAGCAATAGAGTAAAGTCTCATTAGCCAACCTTCAATTATGCTACTTGATAGGTAGTCTTTATCAAATTCTTCCCAGTTAATAAGTTCCGACTTTAGGTGAGGCTGGTTGGTTTTTTGAGTTTTTACATCAGCAACCAGTAGCTTGTTACTATTACCATTGCCTTTACCGTAGGTTTGTCGCTCCTGTGGTGTTAGTACAGGGGTGTTTGGATTAACTAAACCTTCCATCTTAGAGATATAATCTTCTATCTCCGCTTGATTCGTTTTTGTTAGATCCTCATTTAATAATGCTTTCATATTAAACATTTTTATGTTAAAACTAACCTTTTAAGCTGCTAATACTAAACAGCCCCTAACCAAATAGCTACTGTTTATTCCTTAAAAGGCAGGAGGTTGTTATCTTGTTGTTATTTTTTTAACACCCTCGTTAGGTAAAAAACAGGGCTACTAAAATATTTGTTTAAAATCAGCCTCTTTTTTTTTAGGTGTCTTACGCTATTTTTTTTTGGATGATGGATAGGCCTGGAGTTGGTTGTATAAATACTTTCTTTGCTTTAGGTAAAATGGTGCCGAACATTGAGCTGGCTGCTGCGTTACTTACAACAAAAATGAAAATAGACGACTATGGGAATATTTAGCGCACTCTTCGGAGCAGGACCGAAGGTAGACTTGAAGGAGGTGGTTGCCCGAGGCGCCATCATTATTGACGTACGTACTCCACAGGAATTTGCAACAGGCAACATAAAGGGTTCAATTAATATCCCTATAACCGTTTTGCCGCACAAGGTAGCAGGGTTGGATAAGGACAAACCGATTATCGTTTACTGTGCATCGGGTGCCCGT
The DNA here is from genome assembly GCF_000798815.1 of Alistipes sp. ZOR0009. Taxonomy (NCBI): domain Bacteria; kingdom Pseudomonadati; phylum Bacteroidota; class Bacteroidia; order Bacteroidales; family Rikenellaceae; genus Alistipes; species Alistipes sp. ZOR0009. The sequence goes on from NZ_JTLD01000002.1 coordinate 1,122, forward strand.
AGCGCCTCCGCTAAGACATTTTTAAAGCATCAAGGCTTTACCGAGGTGCATAATGGTGGTGGTTTTCGTGGGTTTTATAGGCATTTAAACGAATAGATGCTTTAAAATCGGGTTAGGGTTGCCATAACGCAAAAGAGAGGCTGTTTAGCCCCTCTTTTTATTTTTTGCTCTCCGCAGGTTCTGATGTTCCACGTTCGGTGGGTTATTCGCTTGGTGCGGCACAAGTGCGTTTGATGCTGGTTTAGCTTCTTTTTTCGCCGTAGGCGTACCAGTAAAGACCTCCAACCAGAATGCTTCCGCCGGCAATGTTGCCAAGGGTTGCTGGTATTAGGTTGTTTACGATGAAGTCGCCCCAGGTGATGGGTGCGCCCAGCAACATGGCCGATGGGATAAAGAACATGTTGGCAACGCAGTGCTCGAAGCCCATAGCCACAAAAGCCATAATCGGAAACCAGATACCGAGTATCTTACCCGAGATGTGGTTGGAGGCGTAGGCTAGCCACATGGCAATGGCCACAAACCAGTTACAGGCCATTCCTTTAAAGAAAACTTTATAGAATGGGGCAGTTGTTTTAACCTCCGCAATGTGTAGGGTAAACTGTTTCCAGGGTTCGGCGGTTAGGGTGCCTGTAAGGTAACCTACAAAGTAGGCCACAAAAATGGCTCCGAAAAAGTTGCCAATGTACACCAATCCCCAGTTCTTGAGCATGCTCGATACGGGTAGCTTACCCGATGCTACAGGAGGAATGAAGTAGGCGGTGTTGCCGGTAAAGAGCTCGCCACCAGCAATGGCAACCAGCATAAGTCCTACAGGGAACGCTGCGCCCATTAGAAATTTACTTATCCCAGGGTTAGCAGCAGCAATGCCAGGTACGCCACCTCCAATAACGATGGCCAGCAGTCCGCCCAGTGCAATGTAGGCTCCTCCCAAAAAGGCAAGTACAAGAGTTGTAGAAATGGAGTTCTTGGTTCTTGCTTGGGCAGATAGTCCAACAACCTCTACTATCTGCTTTGGTGAATTGAAATTCATCAGTAATCTATGTTATAGGGTCTTCTAATTTTATTTGTGGGGTAGGTAGGGATCTCTGCTCAATCGAATTTAAGCGGCATGCCACCTAGCGCTACTTATTCTTTTAGTTTACTACCACGTGCTTAATGTACTTTTCGAATAGCGCTTTAGCCTGTTCGAGCTGTTTGGGTGTGTTATCCTTTACACCTTCGAGGTGGTAGGGCATATCGAGGTGCTCGTACTTATGCTTTCCGAGGGTGTGGTAGGGCAAAATCTCCATGCGTTCTAGGTGTTTAAACTCCTTAAAGTACTCACCAAGCGCATTCATGTGCTCCACTTGGTCGGTATATTCCGGAACTAGAACGTAGCGAAGCCAGAACTTGATACCGCGCTCTTCGAGCCTTTTGGCCATTAGCAGGGTCTTGTCGTTTGTCTGGTTGGTGATTTTCTTATGCCATTCGGGATTGAAATGCTTAACGTCGAGTAGGACGATATCCACGTAGTTCAGCAGCTCGTCAACATCGTCGTTGTAAACGCTACCGTTGCTGTCTATGCAAGTGTGGATTCCCTCTTCCTTTAGCCTCTTAAATAGCTTGATAAGCCCCTTTGCTTGAAGCGTTGGCTCGCCGCCCGAAACGGTTACGCCGCCCCTCTTACCGAAGAAGGCTTTCTGGCTGATAGCCATTTTAACGATTTCTTCTACATCGGTCGGTGTGCCACCCTTAAGGGTTATTGTGTCGGGGTTGGCGCAGTAGAGGCACTTAAAGTTGCAGCCTTGCAGGAAGACTACCAACCTCAATCCTGGTCCATCGAACGTTCCCATCGACTCGTAGGAGTGTACGTTTAGCATTATATTGCTTTATTATAGTAGGATTATAACCTACAATTAAGGTTTTAATTCAAAAACCAGCCGGGAATATAACCCGGCTGGTTAGTATTCTGTACCTCGCTTTCGCCTTGGCGTAGCCTTCCATCTGTGTGGGAGACGTAACGACTTGGGCGATACGAGTAAATTACATCTTATCGAAGAAGCTGCGTGAAATAACCTCCAGCTGCTGGTCGCGGGTTAGGCGAACAAAGTTCACCGCATATCCCGAAACGCGGATGGTTAGCTGTGGGTAGTTTTCTGGATGTTCCATGGCGTCCTCTAGCATCTCGCGGTTAAGTACGTTCACGTTAAGGTGGTGCGCACCTTTCGAGAAGTAGCCGTCCATCATCGAGATGAGGTTGTCCAATCTGTCTTCCTGCGAGCTACCTAGCGACTTAGGAATGATCGAGAAGGTATTGGAGATACCGTCCATCGAGCTTTCGTAGTCGAGTTTAGATACCGAGCTAAGCGAAGCGATAGCTCCCTTGGTGTCGCGTCCGTGCATTGGGTTGGCACCAGGAGCAAAGGCTACACCCTTGGCACGACCATCAGGAGTGGCACCGGTCTTCTTTCCGTACATCACGTTAGAGGTGATGGTAAGGATAGATAGGGTAGGTTGCGCATTCTTGTAGGTTGGCAGCTCGGTAAGCAGCGAGTTGAAGTAGGTTTGAACGTCAACGGCTAGCGTATCTACGCGGTCGTCGTCGTTTCCGTAGAATGGGAATTCTCCTTCAGTTTCGAACTTAATGGCGATATTCTTATCGTCGCGGATAGGCTTAACCTTTGCAAACTTGATGGCAGATAGGGAGTCTGCTACGATAGAAAGACCTGCTGCACCGTACGCCAAGTTGATCTTAGGGTCGGTATCAACGAATGCCATTTGTGCTTTTTCGTAGTAGTACTTATCGTGCATGAAGTGGATGATGTTCATCGAGTCGTTATAAACGCGAGCCATCTCCTTCATTACAAGCTTAAAGTTGGCCATTACCTCATCGTAGTCTAGTACGTCGGTGTTCTTTAGAGCAGGAACATTCTTAACAACCTGCTTTCCGGTAATCTCGCATCGGCCTTCGTTGATGGCAAGTAGCAGCCCTTTGGCAAGGTTGGTACGTGCTCCGAAGAACTGAATTTGCTTTCCGATTTCTTGGTACGATACGCAGCAGGCGATACCGTAATCTTCAGAATCACGGGTAGCGCACATTAGGTCGTCGTTTTCGTACTGGATAGATGAGGTGTCGATTGATACCTGCGCACAGAAGTGCTTGAATCCATCGGGTAGGCTAGGAGTCCAAAGCACAGTCATGTTTGGCTCTGGTGATGGTCCTAGGTTGTATAGCGTTTGAAGGAAACGGAACGAGGTTTTGGTAACCTTGGTACGTCCGTCAGATGTCTTACCGCCAATTGCCTCGGTAACCCAGGTTGGGTCGCCAGCAAAAATTTCATTGTAGGCATCCATACGAAGGTGGCGTACCATGCGAAGCTTGATAACAAACTGGTCGATTAGCTCCTGAGCGAACTCCTCGGTAATGTTTCCCTTTTGTAAATCGTACTCGATGTAAATGTCTAGGAATGATGACACGTTACCCAACGACATGGCTGCACCATCCTGCTCTTTTACTGCAGCAAGGTAGGCCATGTACACCCACTGTACCGCCTCTTGGGCATTGTGTGCTGGGCGCGCTAGGTCTAGTCCGTAGTACGAACCTAGAATTTTAATCTTCTCAAGCGCCTTAATTTGCTCGGCAACCTCTTCGCGAAGGCGAATACGGTGTTCGGTCATAGGGCCTCCTAGGTTTTCTAGATCGTGCTTCTTGGCTGCAACCAAGCGGTCGATTCCGTAAAGTGCTAGGCGTCGGTAGTCTCCGATGATACGTCCACGGGCGTAGTTGTCGGGTAGTCCAGTAAGGAATCCTAACGAGCGGTATAGTCTGATTTCGTCGTTGTAGGCGTCGAATACACCGTCATTATGCGACTTGGCATAGTGGGTGAAGATGTCAAGGACATGCTCGTCTACCTCTAGTCCATGCTCGCTGCATGCTTTTTCAACTACCTTAATACCGCCATAGGGCTTCATGGCGCGTTTTAGAAGCTCGTCGGTTTGAAGACCAACGATGAGCTCGTTCTCCTGATCGATATATCCGGCCTTGTGCGAGGTGATTCCCGAAACGACCTTATTATCAATCTTACGAACCCCGTTGTTGTCTCTTTCTTCCTTTAGTCCCTGCTTGCAGATGTTCCAGATCTTCTTGGTTCTTTCGCTTGGACCGCAAAGGAAAGATGCATCTCCCTCATAAGGGGTGATGTTCTTGTTAACGAAATCTCTAACGTTGATTTCGGTTTCCCAAACTCCTCCCTTGAAATTGATGTTTTGTTCCATTCTCTATAATGAAGATTAAAATGTTACGAACCAACAAGGCATAACTTTCCCCTTCCAACTGGTCGTTGGTCAATAGTTTTGATGCAAATAATGGTGGTTAAATAAAACCAACTTCGTAGCATGTACTACTAATGCAAATCAATTATTGCAGAAGGACTTTGTTAGTAGCCTTAATCAGTATTTATTCCAGCTCAAAGATATGGTCCTATTTAGACATGATAAAAAGAACGGGAAGGTACACCAGCTATAAAACGTGTAGTTTCCGTTAAATAAGGCGAACAAATGAAAATATGCTGCCGAGCAGCATAGAGGGTTATGCAAAAAGGGCCACCTCTTGGAGGTGACCCTTTTCATATTGTTGTTTATTAGTTTCTTTTTATCTCTACTTCATCTTCTTCGTATTCGTCTTCTTCATATTCGTCGTCATCGTCGTCATAATCTTCGTCATCGTACTCTTCATCTTCATCGTACTCTTCCTCGTAGTCCTCATCTTCCTCTTCTCCCTCATCGTAGAAGTCGGAGATAGACTCTCTTTTATACTTTTGAAGATCGTACTCCTCCTCGAAATCATCGACATCGTACAACTCTTTCTTTTCGTTTTTGGGCTTCTTATCAGGTGTAAGCTTTTTCCCTTTCTTCAGATCATCAGATTCATAAGTTGTATCCTTTGAACCGGGTCGAAAATCTTTATTTGCTTTCATTTCGGAGCCGAATTTGTAAATTACCTAACGGTATTAATTATTAGTTTTAATTGTTAAACACTGTGGACTTTGTCCTTAGAACTGATGCAATTTTATAACTTTTTTTGGACTTTAGTGAATTTGAAGGCCTTTTTTGGGTCTTATTTTTCAAAATTTTTCGGATTTAACATCTTCGGGCAATATTTTACCTTTGTAATCTAACCAACTACTACATAAATGGACCTTTTAAGTTCTTCGTACTTTGCGCTTTTCCTGATAATTGCACTGGGTTTTATATTGGGGTCGATTAAAATCAAGGGGATCTCGCTGGATGTTTCAGCGGTTATTTTTATAGCCCTACTTTTTGGTCATTATGGTATTGTTATACCGCCAGATATCCAAAATTTTGGGATGATACTCTTTATTTTTACGATAGGGATTCAAGCCGGCCCCGGATTTATAGACTCCTTCAAGAGTAAAGGGCGTGATTTGGCTATCCTCACTACGATTCTAATTTTAAGTGCGGGGGCGATTAGCTACCTGTTTTCCCTACTATTCGGGCTGGATTCTAAAATCTCGACAGGGCTTTTAGCTGGTGCTCTTACTAGCACTCCGGGGTTGGCTGCTGCTATCGAGAGCACAAAATCTTCGGTTTCGTCTATCGGCTACGGTATTGCTTATCCGTTTGGGGTGATTGGTGTTATCTTATTTGTTAAGCTGCTTCCTTCATTATTTAGAACCGACCTCAGGCTTTTGGAGGAAAAGTTGGAGAAGGAGCAGAGTACGCAGTTTCCCGCTTTGCATAGCAAAGTTTTTAGAGTCGAAAATGTAAATGTGATTGGAAAGACATTACAGGATCTCCGTGTGAGAACCATGACTGGTGCCAATATATCCCGAATTTTGAAAAACCAAGAAACCGTAGTGGTTACTCGGAATACCGTTCTTCAGGAGGGAGATGTGATAAAAGCGGTTGGTACCCTTGATGCTTTAGATAGGGTTAAGTATTTAATTGGTGAGGAAGTTGATATGGATCTTGTTCCAAATAAGAACTACGTTCTCGAATCGCTGCTTGTTACTAATAAAAAGCTGATTAACCATACCCTTGGTTCGCTAAACCTTTGGGGAAACTACGATGTTACGGTTACTCGAATACGTCGTTCGAGCGTCGAAATTGCCCCAACGCCCGATGTTCAGCTTAAGTTTGGGGATAAACTTTTAGTTGCTGGACATAAAGATGATACGGCAGAGGTAGCTAAACTTTTAGGTAATGATGCTAAAGCCCTCTCCGCAACCGACTTTTTCCCTATTGCGGCAGGGATTGTTCTGGGGGTTATTTGCGGTAAAATTAGTATTTCGTTGGGTCCAAATTTTACTTTTACTCCAGGCTTAACAGGGGGTGTTTTGTTGGTTGCGATTGTTTTGAGTAGTATTGGTCGTACAGGTTCTATTATGTGGACAATGACTGGATCTGCTAACCAGCTGCTTCGTCAGCTCGGATTGCTGCTTTTTCTGGCTGGTGTGGGTACGTCTGCAGGTCAACATATTGTGGCAACCTTCGAGCAGTATGGTATAATGCTCTTTTTGATTGGGGCTGCCATCACTCTTTTCCCTATGATCATTGCAGCTTTAGTTGGTCATTTTATTTTTAAGATGAATATCTTCTACCTATTAGGTGCTATTACTGGAGGTATGACTAGCACTCCAGGTTTGGCTGCAACGGATACGATGACTAAGACCAATATGCCTACGCTTGCTTACGCAACGGTATATCCAATAGCTTTGGTACTGCTGATAATCGTGATTCAAATATTAAGCATCTTATAAAAAAGTAGAGGAGAACCTGCTGGTTCTCCTCTTTTGTTTACTACTTTACAATGTACGTGTTATTTGAATAGTCTGCATCTGCAGTATTGTTGTCTCCAAGCACTATTTTGGTAATGGGTTTGGAGTATGATTTGTTTAGATCCCAGCTGTTAGCTGTTTTCCATATCATGGCACTTTCTTGGATAGTCTCGAATGTGTTATCGTTAAAATATATCTTAAGCTTAATAGGTACGGGTAAATTTCCTTTATTACAAATTGTTAACTTTACATTATTATTTTCTACGCTAACCGTATGGAGGTATAAATCGGCATAGCCATATTCGTAAAACCATTTGTTCCAGAACCAAGAATAGTCATTCTTGGTTACGTCGTTAATGGTGTTAATTAGGTCTGTTGGTGTTGGATGTTTACTTTCCCATCTGCTAATGAACTCCTGCAGGATCATTCTAAACTTATCAGGGCCCAGCATTTCATTGAGCGTATAGAACCCAGCAGCAGCTCTTCCGTAATTCTGCATCATGTAGGTAGTTGAGCTGAGGTTGGTGCTAGGCACAGATAGCGGTATGTCGTTGGACGTTCCCATTCTTTTGCTATACGATTTGATGTAGTAGTGGGCATTTTGGTTTCCATACTCTAGCTCAACTGCTTTTGGGATGACGGTGGTGATGCCTTCATCAATCCAGGCGTACAGGGTTTCGTTGGTACCAACCATAAACGGAAAGTAGCTGTGAAAAACCTCGTGTGACGTAACAAATACCCTTTGAAGAAGATTCTCGTTAGGTCCGTCGTTGCACATCATCGGGTATTCCATCCCTCCTTCGCCTTCGTAGATTGTCATTTGTGGGTAGGGGTAAGGCACTCCAAGAATGTCGGTAGAGTAGCGTTGTATGCATCTTCGGGCAATTGATGCTACATCTGAACTGACTTTAGAGTCTTTCTTATAAACCGAGTTAACTATCACCCTTCGTTGAGATTTCTCATCAACGTTTACGCTTGTTGCATCCCAAACGTAGTGGTCGCTTACTCCGAAGGCAAAATCGCTGACGTTGGTAGCCTTAAATTTCCACGTGGAGCTTCCTTTTGCCTTAAGTATTTGCCCTTCATTGTAGTCTTTTGCGGTGATAATGTGTGTTACGCTATCGGTTTTTTGGGCACGCTCTATTCTTTCGTAAATCTTGTCGGTAAATAGTTCCTTCCCATTTTGGAGTTCTCCGGTTGCCCATACGATTTGATTTTTTGGAAGAGTTAGCTCGACCTCGAAGTTGGAATAGTCGTTATAGAACTCCTGAAGTCCTGTAAAGCAGTCCGTACTCCATCCATTTATGTCGTCGTATACGGCAATTTGAGGAAACCAGTACCCAACAAAGTAGGTAGAGGCATCATATCTTCCAAATCGGAGCTGAGTCTTATTTGGAAGTTTTACTTTCCATGATATGTCAATAGTAGTTGTATTAGTAGGATTTATACCTTTTTGTAATGAAAGAAAGGCATTTGTGCCTACGTGTTTTAGTGAACTTGGGGCGTAACTTTGGTTGTCGATTTTTAAATCAAGAATGGTGACGCCCTCTCCAAGGTCGGTTGGATCGACATCTAGCTGCCTTGTTGCTTCGGACTTGAATAGATTTTGATATAGCCGAACCACGATTTGCTTAAGCGTATCAGGGCTATTGTTGGTGTAACGAATAGTTTCCTTGCCTTCAAGCGAACCTGTTAACGGGTTAAAGGTAGCCTTGATGCTATAGTCTGATCTATTTTGGAAGTAGCGATCGCCTGGTTTTCCTGTAGAAGTTCTTGTCCCTTTCTGTACTGCCCGCTGGAAGTTGATGGGAACAAATAGCTTGCTTGACTCTTGAGCGTATATTCCGCTGCAGAGAAGAAGCGTTAGTCCTGTAAAAATGACTTTTGTTTTTTGCATATTGAAGTAGCTTGTTTTGGCAATAGACGTTCCAAAAACATGAATGTAGCTACTTGGAGGGTGTTTTTTATAAAAAAAACGCCATGAGTCGTACTCATGGCGTTTTGTCCTTTTATTTAGAATGCTAGTGAGCGTTTAGCCAGTTCGTACCAGTTCCGGCCTCGGCAATTAGCGGAACGGCCAGCTTGGCAGCGTTCTCCATATTTTCTATAACGAGCTGTTTTACCTCGTCGAGCTCTGGCTTGAGCACATCGAAGACCAATTCGTCATGTACCTGAAGGGTCATTTTTGATTTGAGACCACGTTTTTTTATTTCTTCAGCAATCGAGATCATGGCAATCTTAATGATGTCGGCGGCGGAACCTTGCAGTGGCGCATTTATGGCGTTTCTCTCGTCTAGCCCTCGCATAATGGCGTTGTTGGAGGTAATATTTCTGAGAAAGCGCTTCCTGCCAAAAATGGTGGTTACGTATCCGTGTTCGCGGCCTTTAGCAACGACATTTTCCATATACTCCTTTACCTTTGGGTAGGTTTCGAAATATCCATCTATAAGCTCTTTTGCTTCGCTTCTTGGTATGTTAAGGCGCTGCGAGAGTCCAAATGCTGATATCCCGTATATGATTCCAAAGTTTGCCGTTTTGGCTCTGCCACGTTGCTCTCTGGTCACTTCGTTATCGGCAATGTGGTAAACCTTAGCGGCCGTTGCGGTGTGGATGTCTGCATTATTGACAAATGCCTCCACCATGGTTGGGTCTTGGCTGAAGTGGGCCATAAGCCGAAGCTCGATTTGAGAGTAGTCGGCAGAAAGCAGTACGTGGTTTTCGTCGCTTGCAATGAAGGCCTTACGTATCTCCTTACCGCGCTCATCTCTGATTGGGATATTCTGCAGGTTGGGGTTGTTGGAGCTAAGCCGTCCTGTAGCGGTAATGGTTTGGTTGTACGAGGTGTGAATCTTACCATCTACCTTGCTTATTAGCGCAGGTAATGCTTCCACATAGGTCGACAGCAGCTTCTTTACGCCTCTATACTCAAGTATCTTATCAACTATTGGGTGCTTGTCGCGTAGCTGCTGAAGCGTCTCCTCGCTGGTGGAGTACTGCTTGGTTTTTGTCTTTTTGATGTTATCGCTGATCTTAAGCTTGTCGAATAGCACCTCACCCAGCTGCTTTGGCGACATGATATTGAGGTGAGGAACTCCAGCCATCTGCTTAATTTCATCATCGAGATGAATTAAATCTTTGGTCAGTAATCCAGCATATTCCTTCAAGGCTATATCATCAATTTTAACTCCAGTAAACTCCATGTCGGCAAGCACTGGAATGAGCGGCATTTCTATATTTTCGAAAAGGTCTACTAATCCTTGTTCCTTAAGTATTGGTTCAAGTTTTTGTCGTAGCTGCAGCGTAATATCAGCATCTTCGGCAGCGTATTCTGCAATTTTTTCGATCTCGACATGCTCCATATTGCCTTGCGCTTTACCTTTTGCGCCTATGAGTTCCTCTATTTCGACGGGCGAATAGTTGAGGTAGGTTTCCGAAAGGTAGGTCATGTTGTGGCGAAGCTCCGGCTCTATTAGGTAGTGGGCTACCATTGTATCGAATAGCTTACCCTTTAGCTCAATTCCATTGGCCTTAAGTACCAGCAAATCAAACTTTATATTTTGCCCTATTTTGCTTATGTTCTTATCCTCGAATAGCGGTTTGAAGAGGTTCATTATCTCATTTAGCCTTTTTTTTGGTACGGGAACGTACCAAGCCTCATGCTCGCGTATGGCAAACGAAAGTCCAACAATTCTATCCTCAATTGGATTTAGCCCCGTAGTTTCGGTATCAAAGGTAAACTCTCCGTTTGCCTTAAGGGTTTCGATAAGGTTTTCTATCTCGTTGCTATCTTGTGCTATGCGATAGGAGTGATCCACATCCTTTATGGTGCGATGGCTTTTCGTGGTAGTCATCTCAACAATCTCAGCTTCGCCAAATAGCGACATCTGCCCTGTCGATGGTTGGCTAGCCTTACTCGGAACAGTAACTTCAGCGCTGCGTAGCCCCATCTCGTTGATGATGGAACCAAACTCCAGCTCGGTAAGCAGCTCCAGCAGCTTATCGCGGTTAGGTTCGTCCACAGTAAGTTTTTCCTCATCGAAATCGACGGGAACATCGAGCGCAATTGTTGCCAGCTTTTTGGCTAGCGCCAGCTGTTCGCGCGATGCCTCTATGTTCTCCTTCTGTTTTCCCTTCAGCTTATCGGTGTTTGCTAGAATATTCTCCACGCTGCCCCATTCACCTACCAACTTTGAGGCCGTCTTCTCCCCAATACCGGGAACACCTGGAATGTTATCGCTAGCATCGCCCCACAGTGCCAGAATATCGATAAGCTGCGTTGGGGTGGTTATGCCGTAGTTTTCGCAAATCTCTTTTTGTCCAAGAATCTCGATGTCGTTGCCGCTTTTCTTGGGTTTGTACATGAATATCTTTTCGGTAACCAGCTGGCCGTAGTCCTTGTCGGGCGTAACCATGTAGGTAGTGTAGCCATGCGCTTCAGCTCGATGGGCTATTGTTCCGATTATATCGTCGGCTTCGTAGCCTTCTGCTTCCAGAATGGGGATGTTCATGGCGCGCAGAATATCCTTGATTATCGGCGAAGCTAGCCGAATATCTTCGGGCGTCTCGTCTCTGTTCGCCTTGTAGGCAGGATAGAGCTCCGTTCTAAAGGTAACGCGGCCCACGTCGAAGGCAACCGCCAGGTGGGTGGGCTTCTCCTTTTTGATAATCTCGAGCAGCGCTCGGGTAAAGCCAAAAATGGGAGAAGTGTTTAATCCTTTGGCGTTGGTCATTGGGTGGTTGATGAACGCGTAGTGCGCCCTAAAGATTAGCGCGTAGGCGTCCAGCAGAAACAGACGTTTATCCATGATGGGTAGTATTTGCTTTCTATCTATTTAATACGGCAAGATAGCAAAAGATCGGGGGAGTTTCTAATTGGGAAAGATTGGTTGAAAGTAATTATAAACTTGCTTTTTGAATAAAACATTGTATGAGTAATTCACCAAGACCTTGGTAATATGTTCGAGCTAGATATAAAAAAGAACCTAGTAACGAGCATAAGGACTAAAAAACCACTCGGTTTTTTTCACTCTAGTTGAGCTGGGAACCAAACCCCACACCGGGTTTGTTACGCTAGCCGAGTTGGGAGCAAAAAACCATTTGGGTTTTGCTTAATTTTTATCAGTATAGCCTTGGTGGAGAAAAAGATTGTATGGGTACTTTAGTTCCCTATTCAAAGGGCTAACTGATTCTCCTTTTTTTAGGAAGTTATGATTGGTTACTTTGTATATGTTTGTATTGGTGCGGTTTTTTATAACTGATACAGGTGCTTTTATTTACTGATTATATGTTTTGAATATCATTATATTAATAAAGCATATTGTTCTTGTAACGCTGGATGCTAGTACTATTTAGCTTTGATTTATCGCCAATAAAAAGTTACTTGTCAAAATCCGATTTCGGAGGATGTAGTAGCTAGCCTCCTAGGCCGCCTGGCGTAGGTCTGGCGCTTTACGAAAATCAAGGGAAAGGTGTATGGTTGGTTAACTTTAGCCGGCATAGGCATCGTGCTACCTGATGCGTGTGTCGTGATACCTACCGGGGATGAGCTGTTATTGGAAAAGCAAGAGACAACTAATTTACGTATACTATGTGTGGAATAGTCGGAGTTTTCGATCTGAAAGCAAAGTCGGCAGATTTACGCGTACAGGTGCTCGATATGGCCAAGCGCATACGGCACCGCGGGCCCGATTGGTCGGGCATCTTCTGCGACGACAAGGCGATACTCGCCCACGAGCGCCTCTCTATTGTAGACCCCCAGTCGGGTCGCCAACCCCTTTACAGCAAGGACCGAAATCTGGTGCTCGCCGTAAATGGCGAGATCTACAATCACCTCCAAATTAGGAAGCGCTTCGAGAATCGGTACGAGTTTCAGACCAACTCCGACTGTGAAGTCATCCTAGCGCTCTACCAGGAGAAGGGACCCGACTTTCTGGAGGAGCTCAACGGCATCTTTGCCTTTGCGCTTTACGATCGGGTAAAAGATATTTACGTAGTTGGCCGCGACCACATGGGCATTATTCCCCTTTATCAGGGATGGGATCAGTATGGCTGCTACTACGTGGCCTCGGAGCTTAAGGCGCTGGAGGGATACTGTAATAAAATTGAAGTGTTTCTTCCGGGGCATAGCCTGTGTAGCACCGATGGAGTTATGAAGCCTTGGTACAAGCGCGATTGGATGGAGTTTGACGCTGTTAAGGATAGCGAAACGGATATTGCTCTTCTGCGCAAGTCGTTGGAGGAGGCGGTTCACCGTCAGTTGATGTCTGACGTTCCTTATGGTGTGCTGCTTTCTGGAGGGCTAGACTCTTCTATAATTTCTGCCGTAGCCAAAAAGTTTGCCGCTAAACGTATAGAAAGCGATGATAAGCAGGAGGCATGGTGGCCGCAGCTGCACTCCTTTGCTGTTGGCCTCGATGGCTCACCCGATTTGGTCGCAGCCAAAAAGGTGGCCGAGCATATTGGTACGGTTCACCACGAAATTCACTTTACTATTCAGGAGGGGCTAGATGCCGTTCGCGACGTTATCTACCACCTCGAAACCTACGATGTAACCACCGTTCGCGCATCAACACCCATGTTCCTGCTGGCGCGTGTCATCAAGTCGATGGGGGTAAAGATGGTGCTCTCGGGCGAAGGCTCCGACGAGCTTTTTGGTGGATACCTCTACTTCCACAAGGCGCCCGACGCCAAGGCGCTCCACGACGAAACGGTGCGCAAGCTCGGCAAGCTGCATCTGTACGACTGCCTTCGTGCCAACAAGGCGCTGGCCGCTTGGGGCGTGGAGGGGCGTGTACCCTTCCTCGATAAGGAATTTATGGACGTGGCCATGCGCATTAACCCTAAGGATAAGATGTCGGGCAATGGGCGCATGGAGAAGTGGGTGCTGCGAAAGGCCTTTGAGGACTACCTACCCGAGAGCGTTGCCTGGCGCCAAAAGGAGCAGTTCTCCGATGGCGTAGGCTACAGCTGGATAGACACGCTAAAGAAGGTAACCTCTAATTCGGTAACCGACGAACAGCTGGCTAATGCTAAGTACCGCTTCCCGATCAACCCGCCTATGAGCAAGGAGGAGTACTACTACCGCTGCATCTTTACCGAGCATTTCCCTAGCGATTCGGCTGCGGCGTGTGTCCCATCGGTACCGTCGGTAGCCTGCAGCACACCCGAGGCGCTGGCTTGGGATCAGTCGTTTCAAAACCTAAACGACCCATCGGGCCGAGCCGTAACGAGCATCCATAACGACGGGTATAAGTAGCTTCGGTTGTTTACTACTAGGCTAGCCGTGGAGGTTAGCGCGGAATCTTATATATGAAACCCAGTACCCTTAGAGCATGCTCTGAGGGTGTTTTTTTAGGACATGCGCCTCGTGGAAAAGTGCGAGCGCTTATTCTTGAGTGTTCCCCTCTGGTGGACTATCAGCCACAATCTTTAGTGCTGCTTTTGGATGGATTATCTTACTGATCGAAGAGTTGATTCTGGTAATTAGAGTTATTGAGCGGTGCTGAATTAAGCTATTAAAAAAAATATTCGGAGAAAACCATGGGCTGCATCACGCATAATTTGCTTTCTTTGTGAGATTAAATGGAAAGGATAATGTCCGCATCTTCAAAAATCATAAAGGCACCGGTTGCCACCGAGATGGCATCGTTCGAGGAGTTCTTCAAAATAACTATGGACTCCAAGATACCTCTTCTACAAACAATTGTAAACTACGTGCTACGCCGTAAGGGTAAGCAGCTACGTCCGACAATTGTTTTTTTAACGGCAAAATTAAATGGAGAGGTAACTGATAATACCTACGTTGCTGCTTCGATGATCGAATTGCTGCATACCGCTACGCTAATTCACGACGATGTGGTTGATGAGGCGTACGAAAGGAGAGGTGCTCTTTCCATTAATGCGATGTGGCGCTCTAAGATTGCTGTTTTGCTGGGCGATTTTTTGCTAGCAAAAGGGCTGCAGCTTTCGGTTGATACCAACTCGTTTGATCTGCTTCGTATTATGTCGGAGGCGGTAAAGGAGATGAGTGAAGGCGAGCTGCTTCAGATCGAAAAGGCGCGCAAGCTAGATATTACCGAGGATGTTTACTTCGACATAATCAGAAAAAAAACGGCTACGCTAATTGCCTCATGCGCGGCTAACGGTGCGCAGTCGGTTCGTGCTACTCCCGAAATTGTTCAGAAAATGAAGCTGTATGGGGAGTACATTGGTATAGCTTTTCAGTTGAAAGATGATTTGTTCGACTATCAGGAAAAGCCGTTAATCGGCAAACCTACTGGGAACGATATCAAGGAAAAGAAGATGACGCTTCCGCTGATATTTGCGCTTAACCAGACCTCGAAAGGGGAGAAGAGTCGCATACTCAAACTTGTGCGTAATGCTCAGTCTAAGCCACAAAATGTGGCGGAGGTGATTGATTTTGTTGCTTTAAGCGGAGGTATTGCCTACACTGAGCAAAAAATGCACGAGTATAAAGATAAGGCTATCGCTATTCTGGATGACTATCCCGATAGCGACGTGAAAAACGCACTCGTGGAGTTGGCCCATTACACTACCCAGCGAAGCAAGTAATTTCTAACTAGAACGGGAATGTTTGTGGATTCCTAGCTTTTTTCATCCAGAAGTATTATTTTCGTTTCTCTATGAGCGATTTTAAGTTTATTGACCTTTTTTGTGGGATTGGCGGCTTTCATGCGGCAATGAGCCAGCTCGGTGGTGAGTGCGTATTTGCTGCCGACATCGATGATGAATGCCGCAAAGTATATCAGCAAAACTACGGCTTAGAGCCACATAGCGACGTTAGTGCAGTAAACGAAAAAAAAATACCCAAGCACGATGTTCTTTGTGCGGGATTTCCTTGTCAGGCATTTTCGAAAGCGGGTAAGCAGGCGGGAATGAACGATCCACGTGGTACCCTTTTCTTCGACATTGTTCGTATAGCCAAGCATCATAGGCCAAAATATATGCTGCTCGAAAATGTTCGTAACCTCGTTGGCCACGATAATGGGAATACATGGCGTGTAATAAAGGCCAACCTAGACGAGTTGGGTTACGATTTCTCGCATGAACCAATAATTTTTAGTCCGCATAACTTAGGGATCCCCCAATTTCGCGAGCGCGTATTTATTCTTTGCAAGCGAAAGGATGTCAAAGTCGGAGAGGTGGAGTTTTCTCAAAAGCGTCAGCGTCCAACCTGCGATATAAGCAGAGTTATCGATGAGTCGGTAGCAGATTCTCGTTATGCAGTAAGCGAAAGCGAGAAGGCAATTTTGGATATTTGGAATGATTTTGCGCTCAATGTAAATAAGCCACTACCCACTTTCCCTGTTTGGACTGCCGAATTTGAGCCAGAAAACCTAAAGGCAGACATTTCTGCTTACCCCAAGTGGAAACGACGCATTATCGAGCAAAATAGGGCCCTTTGGAGCGAAAATAGGGCGTTTTTGAAGGGTTGGTATGCCAAGGCTAAAAAAAATAAAAATTTCGCAGGTGCCAAGGCTAAATTCGAATGGCAGGTTGGCGATGCACATCCAGAGGTGTGGAGCCATCTTATTCAGTTTCGACCTTCGGGAGTACGCATAAAAAAAGCCACCTACTTTCCAGCGTTGGTAGCTATCACTCAAACATCTATTGTCGGTAAGCTTGGTAGACGAATTACTCCAAAAGAGGCGGCAGCCTTGCAGTCTTTCCCTGAGGATTATCAGCTTCATTCGGTAGATAGGATTGCCTATAAACAGCTTGGAAACGCTGTTAATGTGGATGTGGTGAAGTTTTTTGCCAAGCGTCTTTTAGGAAAAGAGAAAGGATAGGCAAGCCTATTCCTACTCTTCTTTGGTGCTTTTCTTTGGTTTCGCCGACTTTTTGTCTTTCACGTAGACTTGGCGTTCAAAAGCTTGGTCGAGAGAAATGAGGGTTTCTGTACGAGCAACTCCTGGGATTTTTTGAACTGTGTTAACCAGTACGTCAAGCAGGTGGTCGTTATCGCGGCAGTAAATTTTAAGCAATACCGCATAGTTCCCAGTTACAAAATGGCACTCTACCACTTCTGGAATTCTCTTAATAACTTCTACCGCTTCGGTATAGTAGCTCGTTTGAACAAGCGAAACACCAACAAAGGCGCACACTTCGTAACCAAGAGCTTTGGGCTTAACAATGAGTCGAGAGCCATCGATAATCCCTGCGTCTTCCATCTTTTTTACACGTTGATGGATGGCAGCACCAGAGATTCCGCATTCTCTTGCGATTTCTAAGAATGGCATGCGAGCATTCTTAATCAGGTAAGATAGAATCTTTTGGTCGATGCTATCGAGATGAATTTTTCCAGCCATATATTACATATTATTCACAAATTGCGAATATAACTAATAATTTGAAACTTGCAAGAGTTAAGTTGCTTAAAAGATAAATATAAAAGATTAGCAGCTAGAGGTTTCTAGTCTTAAAAGGTGCAGTTAGAGATCTGTAGGGCTATATTTTGATGGTTGAGGCTACAAAAAAAGACGGATAAAACTATCCGTCTTTTTTTGTAGCTCCAACAGGACTCGAACCTGTATTTAAAGTTTAGGAAACTTCCGTTCTATCCCTTGAACTATGGAGCCATTTGAGGATGCGAATTTATAAAAAATTCGGTATCCTGAAACACTATTTGCCTACTTTATCGCCGTCGTAAGCCCATTTAAGGTACAAAGCACCCCAAGTAAAGCCTCCGCCAAACGCTGCAAATATGATATTATCGCCCTTCTTGAGCTGCTTCTCATAGTCCCAAAGGCATAATGGAAGAGTTCCAGAGGTAGTATTTCCGTATTTTTCGATGTTGACCATCACCTTTTCGCGCTCTACATTTGCACGGTTTGCCGTTGCATCAATGATGCGTAGGTTAGCTTGATGTGGAACCAACCAGGCAATATCTTCACCTTTTAGGTTGTTCTTTTCCATCAGCTCAAGGGTGGTGTCTGCCATGTTAGAAACAGCCCATTTGAATACCGCTTGACCTTCTTGGTAGATGTAGTGCTCGCGGTTGGTTACAGTTTCGATGCTTGCTGGGTAGCACGATCCTCCTGCTTTCATGAAAAGGTGCTTGCGTCCAACTCCATCAGAGCGTAGAATTGAATCTTGTACGCCAAGTCCTTCGTAGTTGGGTTCCATAAGAATAGCTGCGGCTCCATCACCAAAAATGGCGCATGTAGCACGGTCTGTGAAGTCGGTGATTGCCGACATTTTATCCGAGCCAACCACAACAACCTTCTTGTGAGATCCTGATTCAATGAATTTCTGGGCAACAGTCATTCCGTAAAGGAAGCTGGAGCATGCTGCATTTATGTCGAAACCAAATGCATTTTTGATGCCTACCTTATCTGCTATGATGTTTGCTGTTGCAGGGAACATCATGTCGTGCGTAACCGTACAGCAGATAATGAGGTCTACTTCGTCAGGACGGGTACCTGTTTTGGCAAAGAGTTCGTTTATGGCAGCTGCTCCCATGTCTGATGTGCCCTTACCTTCGCCTTTAAGTATGCGGCGGGTTTTGATACCGATTCTGGTCATAATCCACTCATCAGTGGTATCTACCATGGTACTTAACTCATCGTTTGTTAGGATGTATTCTGGAAGGTATCCCCCTACTCCTGTAATTGCAGCTGTAATCTTTTCCATCTGACAGATATTAAAAGCCTTCTATTTCAATCCTAAAAGGCAAAACCTCTCCTATGTTGGTATAGGAGAGGTTTTTATGTTATTCTAAATTTTCGCGAATATGCTCGACAATACCGCCTTTTGCGCAATCAATTGCTTGTTTAATCATGTTTTTGATTGCTTTGGCGTTAGATATTCCATGTCCGATGATAACGACGCCGTTAACACCTAGCACTGGAGTTCCTCCAACATTTTCAAAGTTAAAACCTTCAAAAAAGTCGTTTTTAATGCCTTGCTTGTGTAGCAGCTCGTAGAAACTTTCTGCCGCTTTTAGCAATACATTTCCAGTGAAACCATCGGTTACAATCACATCCGCTTTTCCGGTAAATACGTCGTTACCTTCAATATTTCCAATAAAGTTGATGTTTTTGGTCTCCTTAAGTAGCTGATGGGTTGTTTGGGTCAGAATGCTGCCCTTTTCTTCCTCTTCGCCAATGTTTAGCAGACCAACATGTGGATTGTCTATTCCTAGTACATATTTTGCGTAAACAGAGCCTAGCATAGCGTACTGTACTAGAACTTCTGGCTTGCAATCTGGGTTTAGACCAACATCCAAAAGAATTGCTTTTTTGTCCAAACTTACAGGAATTGGGCTGGCAATTGTTGGCCGTATTACTCCATCAATTTGCTTGATGGTATACATAGCGCCAACCATCATGCCGCCGGTGCTTCCTGCACTTGCAAAGCCTTGGATTTTGCCGTCCATAAGCAGCTTAAATCCGATGGCTATGCTCGACTGTGGTTTTGAGCTGAAAGCTTTTACAGGATGTTCACCCATTTCAATCACCTGGTCGGTATGCACGATGTCGAAGCTAGCAACGTCGGCACCCTCGCGGTTGAGGATCTCTTCGATTCTAACTTTGTCGCCTATCAGCACCAAGCGAACATCTGAAAACTGCTTTTGGGCTTCGATTGCTCCTAAAACTACCGCTTCAGGAGCAAAATCGCCACCCATAGCATCAACTCCAATTCTCATAAAAAAATTTTAATTGAAAAGCTTAATTGAAGCTCGTTATGCATTTACTTGTTTCTCAACTACAAGGCGTCCTCTGTAGAAACCGCACTCTGGACATACTCTATGGTATTGTACAGTAGCACCGCAGTTAGAGCAAGTAGAAATGGTAGGAGCTACAGCTTTGTAGTGAGTTCTACGCTTATCTCTTCTCGTCTTCGAGATTTTGTGTTTGGGATGTGCCATTTTACAACTTGTTTATCGTGTTAACTATTTATTGTCAAGTAACTTCTTGATTTCTTCCCAAGGCATTTCCTCCTGATCATCTTCTTCCTCGTTGTCGGCCAGCGTTGGCTCGTCAGCAAAGTTGGTTTCGATGGCCTCGAGGCGCTCTAGCATTTCAGGGTTGCAGGTACTTTCTCCTTCCTCATCCAGCGGATGGATTTTTTGGTAGGGTAGGCTTAAGCAAATACTCTCGTAGATATACTGTGAAAGATTCAACTCCCCTTCGTTAGGATCAACGTAGATAACATCACCTTGTTCCTCCTGAATGAGCGATGAAAATTTGATGAATAGGCTTCCTTGATAGCTAATATCTTGTGGAAATTCCTCTAAACATCGGTCGCAAGTTACCATTACATCGCCCTCAATATCAAAATCAAGTTCGATGAATGAACTTAGCCTTTTGGCGTGCACCATAACTTTGACGTCTCCTTTTTTGATTTCCGATTCTTCGAAACATGCAAAAAACTTGTCATCAACGTCGTAGTCAACTTCGTGCTCTCCAAGGGCAAGCCCTTTTACTGGTATTGTATATCTATCTAGATAGCTCACCTGTCAAAAAAATATCGCGCAAAGGTAAAAATTAATCTGGTATATAAAAATACTACTCAATTTTTAGCCTGCTGGAATAGACCAATTTAGCTTAAATACAACTCTTTACTACTTCGCGTTACGTTTTCTCTGACCTTCGTCGAGAAGTATTTTGCGAAGGCGCATCGAGTTTGGTGTAATTTCCACGTATTCATCTTCTTGGATATACTCCAATGCTTCTTCTAAGCTGAAAACGATTGGAGGTGCAATCGCGGTTTTGTCGTCCGATCCGCTAGCACGCATGTTTGTAAGCTTTTTCGATTTCGTAACATTGATAACTAAATCGCCAGCGCGGCTATGCTCTCCAATTACCTGTCCGTTATACACATCTTCGCCTGGAGCGATGAAAAATTTACCCCTATCCTGTAGCTTATTTATAGAGTAGGCGTAGGCGTTTCCTGTTTCCATGGCGATTAGTGAACCGTTGGTACGCATTTCGATGTCACCCTTATATGGCTCAAAGCCTTTTACTCGGTGGGCTACAATGGCTTCTCCTTGCGTTGCGGTTAGTAGATTGCTACGTAATCCGATTAGGCCTCGTGAAGGAATTTCAAATTCAAGGTGCGAGCGATCTCCTCGTTGCTCCATTTTGAACATCACTCCCTTACGCTTAGTTACAAGCTCAATTGCTCTACCTGCAAATTCTTCAGGAAGATCGATGGTGAGGAACTCCATTGGTTCGCACTTTTGTCCATTGATTTCTTTAAAGATTACTTTTGGTTGACCAACTTGTAGCTCATAGCCTTCACGGCGCATGGTTTCGATTAGCACGCTAATGTGTAGTACCCCTCTACCAAATACGATGAAGGAGTCTGCTGTTTCACCATCTTGAACGCGTAGTGCAAGGTTTTTCTCAAGCTCCTTATCTAGGCGGTCCTTCAGGTGGCGTGAGGTTACAAATTTTCCGTCTTTCCCGAAGAATGGAGAGTCGTTGATTGTAAAGAGCATGCTCATGGTCGGCTCGTCAATAGCAATTGGCTTTAGAGGCTCTGGATTTTCAAAATCGCAGATGCTGTCGCCGATATCGAATCCATCTATACCCACTAAAGCACAAATTTCTCCGGCGGGAACTTCTTCGACCTTTCTTTTTTCGAGACCTTCGAATACCATTAAATCTTTGATGCGCGTTTTAACTTGGCTTCCATCTCTTTTTGATAGAATAACGGGCATGTTTGATTTTAGCACACCACGGTGTAAACGGCCAATTGCGATACGACCAACATAAGAAGAGTATTCCAAAGAGGTGATTAGCATCTGTGGAGTTCCTTCGTGTGCTTCTGGTGCTGGTATATTTTCAATTATAGAGTCTAGTAGCGCGGTAATATCTGTGGTTGGATTTTGCCAGTCGGTAGACATCCATCCTTGCTTTGCACTTCCGTATATGGTTGGGAAGTCTAGCTGATCTTCGGTTGCTTCTAGGTGAAACATAAGATCAAAAACTTCCTCGTGCACTTCGTCTGGACGGCAGTTTGGCTTATCAACCTTATTGATTACAACAATAGGTTTTTTTCCTAATGCGAGTGCTTTTTGAAGCACAAAACGAGTTTGTGGCATGGTGCCTTCGAAAGCATCTACCAGAAGAAGAACTCCGTCAGCCATATTAAGTACGCGTTCAACCTCTCCACCAAAGTCGGCGTGGCCTGGGGTGTCGATAATGTTAATCTTGTACTCCTTGTACTGAACAGATACGTTCTTTGCAAGAATGGTAATACCTCTTTCGCGCTCTAGATCGTTGTTGTCTAGAATTAAATCGCCAGCTTTCTCGGCATCTCTGAAAAGCTTACCTTGTAGGATCATCTTATCCACAAGAGTTGTTTTCCCGTGGTCTACGTGAGCGATGATCGCAATGTTCCTAATATGTTGCATCATACTAAATTTGGGTTGCAAATGTACGATTAATTACTAGATAAGGTAAGTTGTTAAAAATCATATTACTAAAAATTAGCTTTGAAAAGTGGTTATAATACTCATGCAGATAATGGCATAAGTTTTATATTTGAACCATCGATGGTTTCTTACGGAATATGCTTTCTAGAAGAATTAAAAGGGAATCAGGTGCAATTCCTGAACAGTTCCCGCTGCTGTAATCTCATTAAAAATGTCTAGGCATTCTAGGCCACTGTGAAAACGGGAAGGCGCCTACGACCGAGAGAGTCAGAAGACCTGCCATTCGTTTTGTGTAATGCTTTCGGGATAAAAGCGAGGATCCTTCCACACTCCTCAAATGTATTTCCCCGAAGAAATAAGTGCGAGGTAGTGAATTTTGCCATAACGTTCCTACCTCGCAATTTTATTCATCCCAAGTTAGCTTGAACTTGGTGCTATCCTTTTTCTTTTCTAACTTTTTTTCCGCTTTTCGTTCTTCCATAAACGAGGACTGTTGAGGCTGCTCTACTTTGGCTTTGGGCTTGGCTCCCGCTGCTGTTTTTTCTGCTTCTTTTTTCTCCTCCCAGGTTACCTTAAACGGTTTTGATGTGTTTTTTTGTTCTACACTAGACGGTTGGTTGGCTTGTGCGGGGGTAATATCCCATCCGCTGCCGCTCCAGTCGTAGCTTACTTTCGATTTTTTGCTATCTCCTTCTACTTTGAAGTATAGTAAGGTGTTGTTTTCGAAATCGGATTGGCTGATTTGTTTTTTTAGCCCTGTTCGTGCTTTTTTGAAAAGAACGTCTTTCAACGAAAGCTTAATTTTGTAGTTGTAGCTTCCATTGAAATTATGATTACCAAGAACTCCTAAGTTGATAGCAGAGGAGGCAACATACATTGCTGGTATATTTATAATGTTGTTTTTTATGGTAATTTGATTTTTTAAGTTAGCAAACTTTATATGTTCAAGCTCTTTTAAATCAATGAACTTAGAAAGCTTATATGCTGGTTCAAATTTTATTAGTTCCCCATTAGTTATGCTTAAATTTGAAACACAATCAACTGAGTTTGGGTCTAAAGCTCCTTTTTCTGAAAAAACACCTCTAAATGCGATATCTCCAGATCCGATACCTTTAATGTTGCTGCTTGTTAGCGTTTTTTGATTAAAGTTGTTGAACGAAGAGAATAATGTTTCAATATTAATGCTGTCTAGAGTTGCATATAGATTGCTTGTGATTGTTTTATTTTGATTTTGTTCAAGCTTCCCTATTAAATTGATAGATCCTCCTATTGCTTCTGCATTTAGTTGAGATACGGTTATAAGCGGTCCTGATTTTTCTATTTTGGCAGATAGATTTTTCATCGGGATACCTCTTAGAATTGCTTGTTTTGATGTTACGTCAATTGATAGGTTTGCAACATTTACATCTATTTTATCTGACTTATTACTTGAGTTAAAGTTAATGGCAAGAAGGTTGTCAAAGTTAAGCGTCGATGTGTTGGATGTTACGGATGCAGAAAATGGCATAGACTCCATTAGCCCATCATAAAAATTATCTATAGCTACATTGATTTTACCATTAATGGCGTTTGAGGAAAAGTAGAGGTTGGCAGAAGCATCCGTTGGATTAAACTTTATTTCACCTTTTGTGATGGAGTATAAAGCTCCTTTGAATGGGTATTTTATTTCGCTAAGTTTAAAGTTTCCGTTATTTATCAAGCGAACTAGACGTAGTGGAGATAGGCTATCAAAATCAATGTTGCCGTCAGCCGTTATGTTTCCGATTATTGTGCCATCAATTTTGTTGGTTGTATCTATTTTATAAGCATCATTTAAATTGCTTAAAAACAAGTTGAAATTAGTTGATAAGCTAATTAATGGTTTATTAAAATTGCTAAGAGAAAATTTCCCTTCAAAGTCGCCAAAATTCGAGTTTATTTTAAATGAATCAATTCTTAAAAAAGAGTTTACTATTTGTCCTCTACCGTTTGAGAATGAGCCAACTAAATTTACAGATGCTATGCTGTTGTTTTTTAAGATCTCACTTTTCCCTCCTTTAACATCAAAATCTCCATAGAGAAAAGGCCATTGGTTGCTTGCCCAGTATCCTTTGGCTCTTGCTTTGAAATTGACTTTGCCTTCAACGTCTATTTTTTCTAGAGTTTTGTTGATTTTGGGCACTAGCTCGTTCATTTCCTTTAATGCTAAATCGGTGCCAGAGGCGGCTATATCTAGATGGATGCTTTTGTTTAGAGAGAAGCCTCCTTCAATATTAATCTTATTATTTTTATAGGTTACTATAAAATCTTTAAAATCATAACTTTTAAATGATTTTGATTTTACTTTGCCAGACAGGATAAATTGCTTGTTGCTTATGTAGTTAATGCTGCCAAAGGTAAGTTGATTAACAACTACATCTAAGCTAGATTTAACTCGAAAATTAGAAGAAGTGAACGTTCCCTCGCTTTTAAATTTTTGAATGCTGTTAACTAATGACATTCTTTTGTTTAGATCGTGTATTTTAAGCACTGATTTATCTATTTTTATGCCATCTATTTTCATGCTGACCTTTGAATCGTTATTTTTAGTTCTAAAAATTTTGAAGTTGTTGTTACCCTTTTTATCTATAAGAATATTGATTTCGCCTTCTTTTAGTATTACCTGTTTAATCGTTATCTTATCCTTGAAAAGATCTAGCACATTTATTTTTAGGCTTAGCGTTCCTGCTTTTAGAAGTGTCTTAGTATTTCTTAAATGGTTAAAATCAGAAATGTTAATATCTTTTGTCGACTCTATATTTACGTCATTTAGTTTTATAGAGGCGTAGGGGAAATATCTTACTAAGGAGAATGAGGCATCTCCAATGGTGATTCGGCTTCTCAAATCTTTTCGAATTCCTTGCATTGCTGCTGAGATAATTGAATCCTGAAAGATAAAGCTGATAAGAGTAAGTGAAAAAAATACGCTTATCACCGAAAAAAAAACGATTCTAAAGACTTTCCTTTTCATTTTATGATCTAAATTCCCAATTTGTTAACCCTAATTACAGATAACCATTGCCAATGGAATGGAGAAAGCTAAAGATAGCCCTTTTTACAACCATATATATGCTAGCGATAGTTTGGCTTACATTTTTTATGCAAATCATGCTATCTGTTGATATAGATAAGGTTGCTATTTTCCCCAGAGAATGGGTTTGTGCGGCTAATTTTTTAATCTCTCCTCTATTTCATGTTGATGTGGATCATATTGTAAATAATAGTATTGCATTTTTAATTCTTTCTTTAGCATGCTTTTATTTTTATGGAGGAATTGCACTTTCTGTGATTTTGGGAGGGATTGGTTCTGGTGTTTTTGTTTGGTTATTTGGAAGAGAAGCGTATCATGTAGGATTAAGTGGGGTGTGCTATTCGTTGGCTTCCTTTTTATTTGTGAGTGGTATCATTCGGAAAAATATTTCTTTACGGTCAATATCACTGTTGATTGTCTTTTGGCAAGGGGGCTTAGTTTGGGGGATGATTCCATCGTTGAGTGAACCTCTTAATATCTCATGGGAAGGGCACTTATTCGGGGCAATGGTGGGGTTTGTTATGGCTTTTATTTGGAGAAAAAGGGGGCCTAAGGATGATCCAGAAATTGAGGATGAGCGTCAGGAGGACTATCTAGATTTTGATGAACAGTTAGAAGACGACCGATCATAATTAAAAACAGCTAAAGTATACCAGTTTCTTTTTTGTGATCAATACGAACTGTTAGAAATTATATATTTGTCCAAACGGCATTTCATGAAAATAATTGGCAACATGGCAAAGAACACAGAAGTAGAACCTCTATCAAATACGCTAAATATTATAGGGTTTGGTTCGGAGATCAAGGGAGAAGTAGCAACGTCTGGTGATATACGTATTGATGGAACCCTTCAAGGAAATATTACAGTTAGAGGTAAAATAGTAGTTGGAGAAACTGGACGTATTATCGGAAATATTAGCTGCAAGCAATGCGATATAATCGGATATGTAGAAGGCAATATCTCTGTTCAAGATCTTCTCTCATTGAAGGTTACTAGTAATGTTCTTGGCGACATGATTTGTAGCAAGCTATCTATTGAACCTGGTGCTAAATTTACAGGGAAGTGTGATATGAATCAGAATATTACCGAAAACTAGAATTCCATATTTAAAATATTGAAGGATGTAGATTTAAGCTGCATCCTTTTTTGTTTCCCTAAATTTATAATAAGCTATTATTAAATTCGTTTTACTTTTCATTGGCAGAATATCCTTCTTTTTTTGTACCTTAGTATACAAATTAAGGTTTTGATATGTATTCACTTAATGACCTGCAAGCCATTGTCGAAAAGTCTTTTGGAGAATTGCAGCTACCAATCGAGCCACGAAATCTTTATGAGCCAATATCATATACGCTATCGCTTGGAGGGAAAAGGGTAAGGCCAATCCTGTGTCTTATGTCTGCAAACCTCTTTTCTGATATTGTCGACAAAGCTGTAAAACCAGCAATTGCGCTCGAAATATTTCACAACTTTACGCTTATTCATGACGATATCATGGATAATGCCGACGTGCGTCGGGGCAAGCCAACTGTTCACAAAAAATGGAACCCTAATGTGGCCATTTTATCTGGAGATGCTGCCATTATTGTTGCTTATAAATATGTAGCACAAACTGATCCTGCATTACTCCCTGAAATTCTAAAAGTGTTTAATGCTACCGCTTTAGAAGTTTGTGATGGGCAGCAGTTTGATATGGAGTATGAAAAGTTGCCAGTGGTGACAGAAGACGACTACCTAAGAATGATTGAGCTAAAAACGTCGGTGCTTTTAGCCGCAGCAGCCAAAATTGGGGCAATTTTGGGCGGAGCATCACTTCAAGATGGAGAACGTCTCTATAATTTTGGGAGAAACTTGGGGCTAGCATTTCAACTTCAAGACGACTTGTTAGATACGTATGGCGATCCTAAAGTCTTTGGTAAAGCAATTGGTGGCGATATTATTTCTAATAAGAAAACTTTCTTGATGATTAATGCCTTGAAGTTGGCAACGCAGCCATCTCAAGTTGCTTTGCAAAAAATACTTAAGAATGAAGCGATTGCTCCTGAAGAAAAAATAGCATCAGTAAAAGCAATTTATGATGAGGTAGGCGTTAAAGAAATTACTGAGAAAAAAATAGACTTTTACTATAAGTTGGCGTTGGCTGAAATTGCCAAGATATCAGTTAGGGAGGAGAGAAAGGAAGCGATATTAAGCTATGCAGAAAAAATAATGGGGCGTAAGTCCTGATGATATTTTGAAAGTCCTGTAACAACAGGACTTTTTTTATGACATCCATTTTGAATTGCGTTTTTTGTTGTAATTATTATTTTTATTTAAAATTAGTTTGAATTAAAATACTCGTAATTCTACGTTTCATTGGTTTTAATCGTTGTATATAAGTGTTTTGTCTCTGTACTGTATTTAGATGTAATTTTATATTCGTAAGGGTAAAAGAGCGGATTTTTCGAATGTAACTTTGTAATACATTTTTAATCACGCTATGAGACCAAGAATTTACACCACAATTGCGCTTATCTTATTTTGCGCTTTATCACTTTCCGCTCAGGTAAAGTATAGCATTAAATCTCATAAAGTTGAGGTTGTTGGGACTTCCAATCTGCACGACTGGACTGCAACCATTGCTAAGCTTACAGGATCTTCTGAATTTAAGGTTGATGGATCCTCCCTTATTCTTACTTCTGCGGTTGTAGATATAGATGCCAATTCCTTTTCAGGATCTAAGGGTAGTATTATGGATGGTAAGATTAAGGATACCTTCGATTCTGAAAAATATCCTAAAATTAGGTTTAGTATGACTAAGGTTAACTCATCTCAAACGGTGGGGAATGTAACGACACTAAACATTTCAGGTATTTTGGGTGTTAAGAATTCAAATCGACCAGTTGATTTTACAGTAAAAGCTGTTGCATTAGGTAGTGGCGATATCGAAGTGCGTTCATCTAAACGAATGAAGATGTCAGAAATTGGATTGAAGGCTCCAACGGCCATGCTAGGAACACTTAAAACGGCAGATGATGTTACGGTTAACATCTACTTTCTGCTGAAGAAATAGGATATTTCCCGATAAATAGGGGAGACAGGTTCAATTTAATTCACACCACAATTATGAAGCCAATTATTAACAAGTTTGCGGTTCTTGCTCTGTTAGTTGCAGGAACGTTCGCTGCAAAGGCACAGTTCTCAGAAATCCAGTACTTAAGAAAGAATGACCAAACAGGAAGAAATACTTTCGAAACATTGAAGGTAGATTCCGTAGGGTTCTCTGGGCAGAAATTGCGTGTAGGTGCTGGCTTTACTCAAAGTTTCCAAACGCTTGATCATAGCAATACCCCTTTGATGGTTGGTAATATTAATAAGAATAAGCTTATTGATATTCAGCCGGGATTTGGGCTTGCATCTGCTAATCTATCTTTTGATGCTCAGCTTGCTGATGGAATTCGCCTTAATCTTACGATGTACCTTGCTGCTCGTCACCATAATGAAACTTGGGTTAAGGGTGGCTACATTCAAATGGATAAAATTCCGTTTTGGCGTTCTGATTTGTTAGATGAAATTATGAAGTATACCACCATTAAGGTTGGTCACTTCGAGATTAACTATGGCGATGCTCACTTCCGTAGAAGCGATAATGGAAATACCATTTTCAACCCTTTTGCTGAAAACTTGATAATGGATGCCTTTGCTACTGAAATAGCAGGTGAAGTTGAGGTTAAGCATAATGGTTTTTTGGGAGTTGTTGGTCTAAGCAACGGGCTACTAAAGGGTGATGTTATCAAGAAGTATAATGCAGACTCTTCTGAATCAAGAACTAAAAAACCTTCGTTTTATGGTAAGATAGGTTATGATGGAGAGATTATGGATGGATGGAGATTTCGCATAACTCAATCCGCTTACCATAATGGAGGTTCTACAAGTAACACCCTTTATGCTGGAGACCGAGGCGGTTCAAACTACTGGGGCGTAATGACTAACTCAACCGATCTAACAGCCAATTTTACAACAGGCCGTTTTACTCCCGGATTTAACTATCAGGTTACTTCTTTAATGACAAACCTATTTACAAAGTATTATGGTTTGGAGTTTTTTGGAACTTATGAATGGTCGAAAGGAAGGTCTTACGCGAATACAGGAGTACAACCAG
The DNA here is from genome assembly GCF_000798815.1 of Alistipes sp. ZOR0009. NCBI lineage: Bacteria > Pseudomonadati > Bacteroidota > Bacteroidia > Bacteroidales > Rikenellaceae > Alistipes > Alistipes sp. ZOR0009. Next base: position 30,492 of record NZ_JTLD01000002.1, read on the forward strand.
ACAAGCGTAAAGTACATCAGGTTGCCGGTGATTTGTTGTATTATTTCGACGTATTCGGAAAAGAAAATTTGTTTGTAGGTGCTCGTTATAACCAGGTTGCTGGCGAACTTTTGCCTACTGCAATGGATGGTAAAATAACACGTACTGCTTTTGCTGCAGGCTACTATTTTACTAAAAACATACTTCTTAAGGCAGAGTATGTTAAGCAAAAGTATAGCGGATTTCCAGCCAACAATATTCTGAATGGAGGTAAGTTTGATGGTTTAGTGGTTGAGGCTGTAGTTGGTTTCTAAAATTTATGTGACATAGTATTTATATACAGGGTGTTGGTGTGATTACTAGCACCCTGTTTTTGTAAAGGAATTATGCTACAACTTTTGCTATTTCAATTTTTTCTTGTTGCTAGTATCCATAGCGATACCCATACTTTTTCTTACGAGGTGCTCCCTGATTCTAAAATATCAATTTCAGGGACTAGCAACGTGAGTTCTTTTAAGTGCCTTACTGCCGATTGTGCACAAAAAGGGAGTTTTGTTGTTTTTGAGAAAAATGATAGCGATATAATTTCTTTTTATAATGCACTATTTTCCGTAAAAGTAAGATCTTTAGATTGTAATAACAGTTTAATTAATAGAGATTTGTACAAAACACTCAATTCTGATAAATATCCATTTATTGTTCTTCAAATAAAGGAAGCTGAGCTTATTTCTTTTTTCCCTAATAGTGTTTTTAAGTATAAAGTTAAAGTCGATATGATTTTGGCTAATAATCAGAGAGAAACAAAAGGTGAGGTTTTAGTTCAAAAAATTGACTCGGACGTATTTCGAGTTTCAGGAGTCCAAAAAATTAAGCTTACAGACTTTAATATTAAACCTCCAACGGCAATGCTGGGGCTTATTGTGGTGGATGATGAAATGACTATAACTTTTAACCTAGTACTAAAGGCACGGAAGGATCTTATTGGTAATTAGTATTTTGTTGTATCTGAATTCAGGGTTAAACTCTTATAACACATTTCAATAGAAGGTTGCTTTTATTTGAAATAGCTATCTTTGCACAAATTTTTTAGAAATGACAAGACAAGATGTAGAGATTATGGCTCCAGTAGGAAGTTATGAATCTCTCATGGCTGCTATCAATGCAGGTGCTAACTCCGTTTATTTTGGAATTGAGCAGCTTAATATGCGATCAAAATCCTCCAATAACTTTACCATTGAGGATCTGCATAATATATCTTCCATTTGTGCTGAAAATGGAGTCAAATCATACTTAACCTTGAATACGGTTATGTACGATCATGATATTCAAGTAATGCGTAAAGTTGTCGATGCAGCAAAAGAGTCGGCAGTAAGCGCTGTAATAGCTTCTGATATGGCTGCGATTTCCTATGCCCGAGAAAAGGGGGTAGAAGTTCATATTTCGACACAACTTAATGTTAGCAACTATGAAGCATTGAAGTTCTACGCACAATTTGCAGATGTTGTTGTACTTGCCCGCGAGTTAAATATGACTCAGGTGAAGAATATATATAAGCAAATAGAGGAGAATGATCTTAGAGGACCATACGGTGAGCGAGTGAAAATAGAGATGTTTGTGCACGGTGCTTTATGCATGGCAATATCAGGCAAATGCTATATGAGCCTTCACGAAAATAATGCTTCTGCGAATAGAGGAGCCTGTCAACAAACATGCCGAAAAGCTTATATTGTTACGGAGAAAGAAACAGGTCATCAGCTGGAGATTGATCATGAGTACATAATGTCTCCTAAAGATCTTTGCACTATAGGTTTTTTAGATAAAGTGATGGCAGCGGGTGTTCGTGTTCTTAAAATAGAAGGGCGTGCAAGATCTGGCGAATACGTAAAAAGAGTTGTTGAGACCTATAATGAGGCGGTGAATTCTATTTTAGATAATTCTTATACAAAAGATAAAATTGATAGATGGGAAAGGTCTCTTTCAGAAGTTTTTAATAGAGGTTTTTGGGATGGATATTATTTAGGAAGAAAGATAGGAGAATGGAGCAAGGTTTATGGTTCCAAAGCGACAAAAAGAAAGGTTTATGTAGGCAGGGTTACTAACTATTTTGGCAATATTGGAGTTGCTGAAATATTGGTGGAAGCCTCTACGATTAGCCTTGGCGAAAATGTTGTGATTATGGGACCCACAACCGGTGTGGTCGAAACAACAATTGAAGAGATTCGTGTTGATCTTAAGCCTGTTGAAATCGCAGAGAAAGGGAATCTGTGCTCTATTCGAGTTGATAGGATTCGGCGAAATGATAAGCTTTATAAAATGGTAGATGTTGAGGAGGAGTCTTAGATGAAAATACTCCTTTCGAAACCTGCATGTATTGGCTGCGCTTCATGTGTTGATATAGCTCCAGCCTATTTCTTTATGGATTTAGAAGGTAAGGCGTCTTTATATGGAGAAAATGTTGCTAAAAAGTTAGTTGCTATAGACCTATTTCCGCAAGATAAAGAACTTATTCAGGATGTTATTGATTGCTGTCCTTCTAAGTGTATTGAATTAAGGTAGATAACAAGGATCACAATACATTGTGATCCTCTTTTTTATTCTTTTTTGAAGGCCATGTTGATGGTTCCCTGTTTTAAAAATAGTCGGCTATTGCTTACTTCATAGCGATATTTTTCGGTCGAATCTTTAATTAGGATATTAAGCGAGTTGGAAGTTCTTGTTAGGAGAGAATCGATATTTTTGGCAAATAAAGAATCCTTCCTCGATATGATTTTTAATGTTTTAGAGGTATCTTTAGGTAAATAACCAAATTCCTTAATATCAAGAGTTAAAAATTCAGCATATTTGGTTATCGATCCCTTTTGAACTGCAAATGTGTTGTAGTTTTTAGCAGTGTCGGATTTTTGGTTGTACTGAATGCTAAAGTTGTTGCTGGAGATGTGTAGTATCGTTTGATTTACAGATTTATTGGCGAGTGTATCAACGAGTATCCAGTTTCCTTCAAAGGCCAGAGTCTCCTGAGTGCAGGATGTTGAAGTACTGGATAGAGCAGCCACAAATAGTGCAGCAGCAATAAATGGGGCAACTTTTTTACTCATTCTCATGTTTTCGAGTGTTTTGTTGGAAAATATGTCAGCAAAAAAAGCAAATTTCCGAAAGAAAAGGAACCTTAGTGCGAATGTTTCTTTGATTAGTAGAAACGTTCGTAAACATCGGTTTTTATTCTTTTTGTGTAATTATCTAGATCTATATCAGTTAGTGTAGAATTGTTGGACATTAAAAGCATTGGTACGGCAGGTTTTATTCTATCGTAAGATGGTTGTTTGTATGAAAAGTTGGTGTAAAGATGAAAGCCAAAACGTTCATAAAATGCTATTCTTCTTTGGCTAGTAATGTCATTAGGCAGCTCGACTTCAAAAATGAGGATGCTATTGATAGACTTTATAATGGAAGTTAGTAGTTTCCCTCCAATGCCGTTACCTCTTATATTTGTATTAGTCGCAATGTGCTCTAAAAAATAGAAATTTTCAAATTCCCATATCGTTGCAAATCCAACAACTGTCTGATCTTGGATGGCTGCGTAAAGGCACATTTCTTTATGGGTAAGAAGCTGAATTAACTTCGAAAAGTCTCTTCTTTCAGCCTCTGGAAAAGAGTCTTCGTATATTGGCTGAATTTCTTTTAGGAGACGGCTGCTCAGGCTAGTAATTCGTTCAAGTTGTGGTTCCATGGTTTTTGCTGCTGGCTACTTTCTTTGAAAAACGAGGGTTACTGCTTCAGGTTTGTACCAGAACGTGAGTTTGTCATCTTTTCTTACATAGAAAAGAGTTACGCTAGGGTATTCGAATACGTCTTGAATTTCTTCAATGAATTTTTCATCATCTTTTTTTAAATCGACAACCTTTCCTGTTTCATTATCTTTGTACGACAAAGCCTCCGGTACTAATTTCATTTGATTGTCGAACCAAGCAAGCGACCCTTTTATGGTATGGTCAAAAATGTATTCTTTATCGTTTTCTCTTTTGGCAAGCAGGGTAATTTCGAACGTGTTGTTCGTAAACGTGAAATCAAGTATTTTTTCTAATCTCTCTTCAGATTCGTCGTCAAAATCCTTAAAACTAGTAGTCCACGTTCCCAAAAAATCAGGTTTCACCGTGTCGTCTTTGCTGCAAGATGTGAAAAATGCGAGTAATGTAAGTGCTGCTAGAAGTCGCATTCCTAATCCGAATTTTAAAATCATCAGTTTTAAGTTTTGAAATTATCAATTCTTATAGTTAAGAAAAAGTCTATTCCTGAGACTTTATTGAGATAAAGATAAGAGATTTTGTGGATGCAAAAAAATATTCAAAAAGGGTTGGTGTTCTAACAAAAACTGTCGTAATATAGTCTTCTAATATTTAAATTGTTCTGCTATGTCACATACCCAAAAGTTCGTACAAGAGCTGGTGGCAAAGCACGGTAGCCAACGAAATAGTCTTATCCCTGTTTTGCAGGAGATCGTTGCAGTTGATCGATTTCTTAGTGAGGACGCCATGTTAGCTGTTGCTCAAGAATTTGGTCTCTCGGCTGCTGAGGTTTTTGGAGCCGCTTCATTTTATACCTTTTTGGATACTGTACCTCGAGGTAAAAATATCATTCGTGTTTGTAAAACTATTTCTTGCCATATGAAAGGAAAGGAGTATGTTATTGAAGCATTGGAGGAGGCCTTAGGTGTTAAAATCGGAGGTACTACTGTTGATGGGAAGTTTACGTTGCTAACTGCTAATTGTTTAGGATGGTGCCACAAAGGGCCTGTTATGCTGGTGAATAACGATGTCTATCCAGAGGTGACACCACAGTCTGCAGTTGCTCTACTTGATAAGTATTGTCTTTAACTCAAAATTTGAGCAATGGAAAGAAAAATTTTGAAAAAAGTAGACTTGATATTTCAAGAAGTTGCTTATACGGATATTTTGGAGGCTGTAAAAAAGGTAGCACTGAAGAGCCAAGACGATATAATACTTACCATTACAGACTCTGGATTGAGAGGACGCGGAGGTGCTGGTTTTCCTACAGGGCTAAAGTGGCGTTTTGCAAAAACAGAGGATAGTGTTGTAAAATATGTGATTTGCAACGCAGATGAGGGGGAGCCCGGAACCTTTAAGGATCGGGAAATCCTTCAGAATGTTCCATATAAAGTTTTTGCAGGAATGGCTATTTGCGGATATGCGATTGGGGCACACGAGGGGTACATTTACTTGCGTGGTGAGTACAACTTTTTGCTTCCAGAATTACTGGTGGCATTGGATAAGTTTAATTCCTCCTTGTTAGATATTGGTCTTGACTTTAAAATTAGCTTGAAAAGTGGGAGCGGAGCTTACATCTGTGGAGAAGAAAGCGCGCTGTTTGAAAGCATGGAAGGAAAGCGAGGGGAACCACGAAATAAACCTCCTTACCCAACTCAGAGTGGCTATAATGGTAAGCCAACAGTTATCAATAACGTAGAAACGTTGGTTTATGTGGCTATTATTTCCAAGATTGGTGCCGACCAGTTTAAAAAAATGGGAACAAAAGATTCTTGTGGTTCTAAAGTTTTTTCTGTTTCGGGAGATACTCCTAAAGCCGGAATTTATGAGTTGGAGTTAGGCATGCTTCTCGGTGAGTTTGTTGGTGAATTTGGGGATGGAGATACCAAGGCGGTTCAAGTTGGTGGTGCTTCTGGATATTGTGTCCCTCGCAAGCAGTTTAATGATACGATTATAGGTTTTGAGGGAATTCCAACAGGTGGTTCTATGATGGTGTTCAACTCTTCAAGATCGATGTATAATGTGCTACACGACTATCTTGAGTTTTTTTGTGAGGAGTCTTGTGGTCAATGTACACCATGTAGGGTTGGTAGCCAGCAACTTCTGAAAGGAATAGAGGCTGTAAAAAAAGGCGAGCGGCGTCCAGAGTACTTAGACGATATCAAAAAGTTGGCAGCTACCATGAAAATAGCCTCGAAATGTGGTTTGGGACAGTCTATCGCAAATCCTTTTTATTCAATTGTAGATAATTTTCGGGAGGAGATTATTTACTAACCTTTAAAATAGCATGTCATGAATGAGTTAAAGGTGAATTTAAAAGTTAACAATATTTCCGTTTCGGTAAATGAGGGAACAACGATACTTGAAGCCGCTCAGAGGCTTAACTTTAATATACCGACGCTCTGCTATCATCCCGATTTGTCTATTGCTGGTAATTGTAGGGTTTGTGTGGTTGAGGTTAAAGGTGCTAAGCAGCTTGTTGCATCGTGTGCTACGCCTGTTGCTGAGGGGATGGAAGTTTTTACAAATAGCGAAAAAGTTAGGACTGCTCGCAAGCATGTTATTGAGTTGCTCCTTTCGGAGCATAATGCTGATTGCACACGCTGCTTCAAAAACGGAAGTTGCGAGTTGCAAAAATTAGCCGCAGAGTATCGTATTGGTGAGTACACTTTTATGAATATCTTAAAGTTTAAAGCTCATAAGGTCGATAAATCGTCTCCTTCTATAATCAAAGATGATAACAAGTGTATCCGTTGTCAGCGCTGTGTTAGAACTTGTTCGGAACTTCAGGGAATTGGAGCCTTAGAGGTTGCTTTTAAGGGAGATCATCAGATTATTTCTACATTTATGGGAAAACCATTGTCTGAAGTTGTTTGTACCAACTGCGGCCAATGTGTTAATCGTTGTCCTACAGCTGCTTTAGTCGAACAGTCATATATTGAAGATGTTTGGAAGGCCATAAATGATACAGAGAAGTATGTCGTTGTTCAAACTGCGCCTGCAGTTCGTGCTGCTTTAGGAGAAGATTTGGGGTTAAACCCAGGTGTTCGAGTAACAGGGAAGCTCGTTTCCGCATTAAAACACATTGGTTTTGATAGCGTTTTGGATACAGATTTTACTGCAGATCTTACCATTATGGAGGAAAGTGCGGAGTTGCTTCATCGGTTGAGGCGTGCTTTGGTTGATGGAGAAAAAGTTGCGCTTCCAATGCTAACTTCCTGTTCTCCTGGCTGGATAAAATTCCAGGAGCATTTGTATCATGATATGCTAGATAATCTATCAACTTGTAAGTCTCCTCAGCAAATGTTTGGAGCTCTTGTAAAAACCTACTTCGCAAGAAAGAAGGGAATCAATCCTGATAAGATAGTTTCTGTTTCTATAATGCCATGCACGGCTAAAAAATTTGAATGCAAACGGCCTGAAATGCGTGATAGTGGATATCAGGATGTAGATTATGTGCTAACAACAAGAGAGTTGGCTATGATGATTCGTCAATCTGGGGTTGATTTTCTGAAGTTGACGGAAGAGCATTACGACAGCTTGATGGGGGCTTCTACCGGTGCTGCCGTAATTTTTGGAGCAACAGGAGGTGTCATGGAGGCTGCTCTTAGGACAGCTTGGGAGATTATCACAGGAAGAGAAGTCCCTTTCGAAAAGTTGAATATAATGCCAGTGAGAGGCTTCGGAGGGATAAAGGCTACTTCTTTAATTATTACAGATGCTAAGCCAGAGTTTGGTTTTCTTGAAGGGGTGGAGTTGAAAGTTGCTGTAGCCCACGGGCTTGCTAATGCAAAAAAATTGATGGATGCGATCAGAAGTGGGACGGTTCATTATCATTTTGTCGAAGTTATGGCTTGTCCCGGTGGTTGTATAGGCGGAGGAGGGCAGCCTATTCCTACAAGTAGCGAGATTCGATCTAAGCGCATAGAAGCTATTTATGCTGAAGATATGGGGTTGGCCGTCCGCAAATCCCATGAAAACAACGAGGTTAAGTTGCTGTATAAGCTGTTTCTTGGAGAACCTAACAGCCATAAATCTCACGATTTACTTCATACTCATTATAAGCCGCGTAAGGGATATTAAAAGAAAGCGATTACTTCTGATACCATTCATTACATATATTTTAATACCATGATGTTGTGAGGATTCCTTTGTTTAGTTGTTTCCTTGTTTTATTTTAACTTTGGACAAAATTGTTTTTATGGCATTATCGAGAGAGTTTATTGGCTTAGTGATAAAAGCAACAGGAAGTTGGTATACAGTTGTAAATCGTGAAACAGCAGAAACGATTGAATGTAAAATTCGTGGAAAAATTCGGTTGAAGGATGTTAAAACAACCAATCCTGTAGTTGTTGGCGATCTTGTAAATGTCGAGGTTGTTGAAGGCGATGATGTTGGTGTGATTTCTAAAATAGTTGATAGAAAAAATTATATAATTCGAAGGTCTTCAAACCTTTCTAAAGAAGCGCATATTATTGCCGCAAATATTGATCAAGTTTTTTTGGTTGTCACAATAGATCTACCAAAAACAAGCCGCGAATTTGTAGATAGATTTTTAGTTGCTGCAGAGGCGTATAAAATACCTACCACTATTGTTGTTAATAAGATAGATCTTTATGATATTGATGCCAGAGTTGAATTAGAGCTCTTCAAAATGGACTATGCTTTGGCTGGCTATGAGGTGCTTGAGGTTTCAGCTTTGCGAGAGGATAATCTAGATTTGCTTGGTTCTCGTTTGAGCGGTAAGATTAGCGTGTTTTCAGGGAATTCAGGTGTTGGGAAATCAACCCTTCTTAATGCGTTATTGCCAGATTTAGACTTAAAAACGGGGAAAATATCAGATTACCATCATAAAGGTACCCATACCACAACTTTTTCAGAAATGTTTGGCTTTAATAATGATGGATACATAATCGATACGCCTGGAATTAAAGGTTTTGGTATTGTTGATGTAAAAAAGGATGAGCTTTTTCATTTCTTTAAAGATTTATTTAAATATGCAGAAGGATGCAAATTTTATAACTGCACCCATACGCACGAGCCTGGATGTGCAGTAAAGGAGGCGGTGACAAATGAGAAAATTGCTTTTTCTCGTTACGAGAGCTACCTCAAGATCCTTGATGATGAAGGTGAAAAATATCGAGCTAAAATGTAATTGCATATTTTTTTTATTTGTCTTAAATAAATCTGTTAATAAACTTGAAACTTAGGTGCAGTTTGTCTTAAATTAGAGTTTTAAAATTAGCAGATATGATTTCACAGCCAATTAACTACAGAATTACGGGAGAAAATCTTCGAGTATTGGAGATGATTTTAAAACCCGGAGAGACGATCCTTGCAGAAGCAGGTGCTCTTATTTATATGGACGAGGGGATTGTTCATGAAACATGTCTTGGAGATGGTTCTGAGCCTAATCCTGTAATAATGGAAAAAATATTTCCTTCAGCAATAATGCCTTTGTCTGGAGATTCTATTTTTTATACCTATTTTACTAATTATGGAAGAAAGGATGGCGTTGTAGTTTTTTCAACGCCTTACATCGGAACTCCTGTCAAGTTGAATCTTTCTGATTTTAATAATGAGTTGATAATTTTGAAGGGGGCATTCCTTTGTGCACCTAAAGGTGTTAAAATTTCTGCATTTAATCCCAGAAAGAATGGTGTTATTACTAAGAATGAGTTGGTTACTTTACACAAAATTTCAGGAGAGGGTGATGTTTTTATAAATGTTGGAGGAAGTTTGATAGAGCGGAATATAAGCAGCAGTGATAGCGTTAGAATTGATGCTACTAGTATTCTTGCTTTTGATGCTAGAGTTGAGCTGACGGTAGAAAATATTGGAGATGTAAAGACAATGCTTTTGGGAAATGATGCTTTTGTTTTGGCATCATTAAAAGGAGATGGAAAAGTGCTGATGCAATCATTGCCTTTGCAAAAAATGATTCTTTATTTTCATAATTGTGTGCAGCATATGCATTTAACGAATGATGTTGTCTTAAGAAAGTTATATGAAGATTGAGAAGAGGCCAGAGCCTCTTTTTTTGTACCTTTCAGCTTCGTAAAATCATTGCAATGCCAGCTACGCTTAGTCCAGATCAGTTTCTATTGCTTCGGGAACATGTTTCTATTCTTGATGTTCGTTCCCCAAAAGAGTTTTTAAAGGGCCATATTCCAAATGCTTTAAGCATGCCGCTGTTTACCGATGAAGAGCGAGCAATTGTTGGAACTAAATATACAAAACAAGGTAAAGATTTGGCGGTCTTAGCAGGTCTTGAGTTTGTTGGTTCAAAGTTAGCCGATATGGTTCGTTTTGCCAGAAAGAACGTAAATAAGCAAGGGGAAATTGCTCTTTACTGTTGGCGAGGAGGGATGCGGAGTGGAAGCGTTGCTTGGTTGCTAGAGACGGCTGGTTTCAAGGTCTATTTACTACGAGGAGGATATAAAGCTTACAGAACCCATCTGCGTCATGTTGTAGGCTCTACGGATGCTGATATTCGGTTAGTTGGAGGTATGACAGGAAGCGGAAAAACAGACATTCTGTTAAATATGAAAAAGGGAGGTTGCCAGATTCTTGATTTGGAGGGGTATGCTAACCATAAAGGATCAGCCTTTGGCGCTATTGGTCAGAGCCCTCAGCCTTCGGCAGAGATGTTTGAGAACCTTATTTTTGACGATTGGAGGACGTTTGACTTTGGTAAGCCAATTTGGTTGGAAGACGAAAGTAAAAATATAGGAAGCTTATTTATTTTTGATGAACTCTTTTCAAAGATGTCAAAAGCACCTCTTTATCGTATTTCTGTGCCAAAATCAGATAGAATTACGAGGCTTGTTAAGGAGTATTCTTCTTTCGGTAACGAACTCATTCGTGAGGCTTTAGGCAAAATAGAACGCCGTTTAGGGTTTGACGTGTATCAATTTTGCCTTAGGGCTTTGGACGAAAGAGATTATGCTAAGATAGCAGATCTTACTTTATACTACTATGATAAAGCATATTTGAATCAAAATAGTAAAAGGACGTCAAAAATAATTGATATAGAATTGGATAGGGATGATCCTTTGACAAATGCAAGGCTGCTAGCAAAGATACGATGATCGTTAATTTATTTGTGTCCTGTTGATTTGTAGTTCCCGTTTTCGTAATTTGTTCTAATCTATAATTCTATATGTTATGGAACGGAGAATGTTTGTCGAAACATTGGGTTTGCTTACAAAACTTGAAAAACTTGTTAGCGTAAACCAGCATATCCAGCCTAATACTTTATTGCTGGAAAACACTCAGCCATATCCTGGTTATTACAGTCAGCATGAGGTTGATTTGGAAAAGCCAAGGACGGTTTTTATTGTTACAAAAGAACGGTATTCTATTGATGAGGTTCTTCGATTGATGTATGAAGCTCGGAAAATATTTAACCATCAGTTGGATGCAACTCCCTGTAAAATATCTATTTTTTCTGATAGTTACTACGCTATTAGAGTTCGGCATCTTAAAAATTTTGGAATGGTCAAAGACTTTCAGGATTTTTTGAGAGGTGAGGGTGTTGTCTTTTTGAAGCATAGAGCGATTAATGATACCGCTACGCTTGAAATACAAAAGCTGTTTAATTTGGAGGAGATTATTGCTGGTGTATATCAGGATTTGGATGAATCGGGCGAGCGCTATATTTCTTTATCTGTAAAGCTTGATTTTGGTCAGTTTGTAAAGGTTACTCAAGCCGTGAAAAATAATATTGATGAGAATAATTTTGATGCGGCTTTAGCAGTGTTTTATCGGAAGAATGGAGTTGTGGATGCTGTTCGTGTTTTTGAGCCATTTATAAGTATTCATAATCTCGAAAAAATTAGGATGGCTTATGAGGATCAAATTCGCCGATTAAAATTAAATGAGATATAAAAAAGAGAGCCCATTGGGCTCTCTTTTTGTTTTATTCTTCTTCGTAGGATGAATCGTTTTGTTGGGGCATTTGGCTTTGCATTGTCGCCGAATACATTGGGTAGAAGTTGTTCAGGGCTGCTTCATACTTTTTGAATAAAGTAGGATTGTAATTTTTTACAACCTCAGACATAAGAAGTAGGCCTTGCATTCCCCATTGTTTTTCGATGCCAAGCTGGTTACCATATTGGGGGGCGAGCTTGAAAAAGAATGTCAAATTGTTGACACTGCGACTTAGTATATCCTCCGCAACCTTATCTGCTTTATCTTTTTTGCCTAACTTGTAGTAGTTTTCAACAATTGGAGGCATGCTGTAAGGCATTAATTCTGGCGCGTAAAGGCTGATAGGGACTAGCTCCATTCCTTTATCCTGTGCTTTTAGAGCTTTTTCAAACTTACCTTCCTTTATCAATTCTGCGGATAATCTGGAGAACATATCTCTAATTCGAAGTACTTGAACAACTGTTCTGTTCATGTTCTGGTCAATGTAGATTTTTGGATCATTCATTGTACTCCATCTGTACTTGTTCATTAAGTTGGTGTATAGAACATCCGTGTTAACTCTACCCGCGTCTAAGCTGTAAGGATTTCTTGCTGTTTTGATGGGGACAATTCTATATGCAAACCCGTCAAATTCTAGATAATCGCTGAAGCCTAAATCGCCTTCGCCTCCAGGAGATACAACGTATATAGGTCTATCCCATTGGTAGTGAGATAGAATGTCTAGTATGGCAAGGTCACTTTTGGTAAGGTTGCTTTTCTTTATAGTGATGTAAAGAGAATCAACCATTAAAGATGCATCTTTGGCAGAGACAATGCCGTACTTAAGCGCGTTTTGCTTATTAACCGGAATTTTGATATTTCTAGTTGGCGTGTAGCTGATGTACTCTCCGTTATAGGGGATCTTTGTACTTGGATCTGGATCGAGAATAAAATCCATTACTTCTGCACCATCATGAAAATCTTTGACTCTGTCTGTTACGACAATCTGATCATTTATTCCTTGGATGTACTTCTCTCTCGGCATGGTGATTGGTAGGGGCTCGGAGTTGTAAGCCTTTTTCTTCATCTGATCAATATACCAGTCTGTGCCGAGGAGGCTGGTATTCATCACTCTTACATCTGTCCTAGTCCCCTTTACCTCCTGTTGGAACCATAGTGAGAAGGTGTCATTATCACCGTTGGTAATTATAATACTATTAGGAAGAAGTCCATTCAAGTAGTTATAGGCAAAATCTTCAGCCATATATCGGTTAGATCTGTCATGGTCATCCCAGTTTTGGCTAGCCATTAATATTGGAGCCGCAAGTAAGCAGCCTACAGTTGCAATTGCAGGAGCGGCAATACCTTTTACCTTTTTACTTAGGAATTCTTGGATTGATAAAACTGCCAATCCAATCCATATTGTAAATGCGTAGAACGATCCAGCATATGCGTAGTCTCGCTCTCTAGGTTGAAGCGGACTCTGGTTTAGGTAGACGACTATTGCAAGTCCCGTAAGTAGGAATAGGAGTCCTACAACAAAAGCATTCTTCGGATCTTTTTGTATTTGGAACATCAGACCAATCAATCCTAATATCAAAGGAAGAAAGTAGTACTTGTTGCTGCCTTTGTTGCCTTTGAGATATTCTGGGGTTTGATCACTTCCAGAAATTGCCTTGTCTATGAAAGGAATGCCTGATTGCCATTGACCCGTGAGGCTATTGCTTGCCTGAATATCGTTTTGTCTTCCAACAAAATTCCACATGAAGTAACGAATGTACATGTGGCCAACTTGATAGTTGAAGAAAAAGCTTAGGTTTTCTCCAAATGTCGGAATAGTTGCGTTTTCTGGTTCTCCTGAAGCATTTGTTGTGAGCACTTGCCTTCCTTTAATATTTCCCCATTGCATGTATTGTTCTATGTGCTCCTTTTGGGGGCTGTACATACGAGGAAATATGGTTTCGAAATTTTTGTCGTACTCGTAGTTGTATGAGATTACATATTTCTCATATTTCCCTGTCTTGGTATTCTTTGCGTAAGAATAACGAGGGGTCATATTGGTTACAGGAGCCGAAAAGTATTGTCCTTTTACAAGAGGTCTATCTCCGTATTGTTCCCTATTTAAATAGTTTATAAGTGAGAATACATTCTCTGGATCATTTTCGTTGATTGGCGTATCTGCAAATGCTCGTACAACAATCATAGCATAGCTAGAGTAGCCTAGAATAATTACAGATGCGCAAAGTATGATTGTATTTGCAATCCATTTACCATGCTTATACGTAAAGTGAATGCTCCAGATCAGAGCGCTAATTAGTAAAATCAGATAAACGATTGTTCCGGAATTAAAAGGTAGTCCGAAGCTGTTTACAAAAAATAGCTCGAACCATGAACCTATGGCCGCAATTCCTGGAATAATTCCGTATAGAATACCAACTAAGATGGCTCCAGATAGTAGTAACGTTTTTATAACGCCAACTTTGCTTACGTTGTAACTTTTAAAATAGTAAACAAAAACAATTGCAGGGATTGCAAGCAGGTTCAATAAGTGAACTCCAATCGAAAGTCCCATTAGGTAGGCTATTAAAACAAGCCATCTGTTAGCATATGGTTTGCCAAAGTCATTTTCCCATTTCAAAATAGCCCAAAATACAACAGCGGTAAAGAGCGATGACATTGCATAAACTTCGCCTTCGACAGCAGAGAACCAGAAGGTATCAGAAAAAGTATATGCTAAAGCGCCAACTGCGCCAGCCCCAATAATTCCGAATACTTGGCTAGCAGAAAGATTTTCAGTATCTGCAAAAAGACGCTTTGCGAGGTGTGTGATGGTCCAAAAGAGGAACAGAATTGTAAAAGCACTCGCTAATGCCGACATAACATTTACCATGGCCGCCACCAAATCTAGGTTTCCTCCAGCCATCAGCGTAAACGCTCTGGCAATAATCATGAATAGCGGCGCTCCTGGTGGATGCCCTACTTGAAGCTTAAATGCGGTAGCAATAAATTCTCCGCAATCCCAATAGCTCGCCGAAGGCTCAATTGTCAGCAAGTAAACAATTGCTGAAATGGCAAAAATAAGCCAACCTACGAGCGTGTTGTAAAATTTGTAGCTCTTCATCTTGTTGTATATCAGATTTTACATTTACATATGAAAACCAAGCTAAAATAGTGTTTTTATCATTAGATAAGCAATTACATGGACTTTTAACAAGCTATTAGCTATATTTATCCGCTCAAATCAGGATAACATGGCAAAGAAGGAGAATGAAAACGGCTGGAAGGATAGGCTAAATGTAGTGTATTCTACTAATCCAGACTTTCAATATCAGCATCAGGAGGCTGATGAAACCCAGGAAACGCTTTCTCCCAAGCTGCAAAACCTAAGGGTGATGCTTGATAAGAAGCAACGTGGAGGTAAGCAGGTGACGTTGGTTACTGGCTTTATTGGCACTGAAGATGATCTAAAAGATCTTGGTAAAATGTTGAAATCAAAATGTGGTGTTGGAGGTTCCGTAAAAAATGGGGATGTTTTGATTCAGGGAGATTTTAGGGACAAAGTTTTAGATTTGCTTTTGAAGGCGGGCTATAAAGCTAAAAAAGCAGGCGGTTAAATTTTTATATAAAAGTGCGATGAAGAGATTTTTAGTTACTCTTCTTTCTTTTCTTTTTGCTAACATTTGCTTTTCCCAGTACTTTTCTTCTGGCGAAGATCCTGCTCGAGTGCAGTATAGTTACATAAATACACCTCATTTTAACGTAGTCTTTCCCATAGGTGCAGATGCTTATGCCTTTCGATTAGCGTCAATGTTGGAGCAGTCGTTTAGAAATGTTCAGTTTAGTCCGCTTTTCAAAACAAAGAATATTAACGTTCTTCTTCATACCCGAAACTCGAATTCTAATGGTTTTGTCTCTTGGGCTCCTAGGCGTATGGAGTTGATGACTCTCCCTCCATTTGAATTTGGCCCATTATCGTGGGACCGAGATTTGGCAATACACGAGTTTCGCCATGTTTCTCAAATATCTTCCTTATATAGTGGTTTAACAGGATTGAGTTATTATGTTTTAGGAGAGCAGGGTATAGGATCTATGACATCTCTTATTCCTTTGTGGTTTTATGAGGGAGATGCTGTTTATGCTGAGACCGCTTTTTCGAATTCAGGACGAGGGCGAAATTCTAATTTTACTTTAGCATATAGGGCAAGGTTGTCGCAGGGTTGTAAGCTCAGTTTTGATCAATACTTAAACGGTTCCTACAAAACTTTCATCCCGAACCATTATGAACTTGGATACTTGCTTACATCTTATGCAAGAATTAAATACGGACAAAATGTTTGGGACAGCGTAGTTCGTTATACAACTAGGAATCCATTTTTAATGGCTCCTTTTTCTTTTGGTATAAGAAAGTATACCGGACAGACAAGAAAAAAATTGTTTAATAATGCTGTTTCTTTTTTTGATTCGACTTGGTCTGCTAGTATAAGTAATAAATCTGTAAAAGAATTAAATAAAAGGTGTATAAAAGAATATTTAAATTATTGTTATCCAATTGTTGTAGATTCTAATTTGTATTCATTCAAATTGTCTCTCGATCGTAATCCAATGCTTGTTAGGCACGATAAAGATGGAGTTGAATATAAAATAAGAGCGGTTGGATCGGTAAATTCGGCTCCAACTTCAAATGGATGTGATATTTTCTGGACAGAGTATGCAAATGTAGGGAGGTGGGCTCAGGAGAAGTTTTCAGTCCTGAAGCGATTTTCTGTTAAAACTAATAGGGTTTCTCTGGTTTCTGATTTTGGTTACTATTCGTACCCTGCTGTTAAAGGCGATACTGTGGCTGTTATTAAGAATACCCCAACCAATAAAATAGTTTTAGGTATTTATTCACTAGATTTTGAGCCTATCAAAGCGGTTAATCTGGAATTTAATCAGGTTAAGGATTTGCAGTGGGTTGGTTCCGAATTAGCATATACAGCATTAGATAAGTTCGATAATATGATTGTAGTTAAGCAATCCGTTGACCAAAGACGTGTAGATACTCTATTTAATTTTGGAAGAAGAAATATGGGAGGAGTAAAGGTTGTTGGTGATTCAATCTTTTTTACTTCAGATTTTTCTGGCAAATCCGATCTTTATTCATATTGTTTGTCGACCAATACTTTAGAAAAGCAGTATGAGTCAACTTGTGAAGTAGGTAATTATAGCATATCTGGTAATACGATTGTAGTAACAGATTATTCGATAGATGGTTTTAAGTTAAAGAAGGTTGGCAGAAATAGGGGTGTGGCCTGTAGCCTTGAAAACCCCAAATTTCCGATTGCTACAATGCTGTCAACAATGGAGGGTAATTTGAACCTGCAGGATAGTGTTCTATATAAATCTGATTTTAAAATTAAAAGATACTATAAGTTTTCTCATTTGTTTAACTTTCATAGTTGGGCTCCTTTTTATTTTGATCCTTCAGCTGTTCAAGATTTCGATTTGACTATTTACCCAGGCTTTACTCTTATTTCTCAAAATTTATTGAATACTTCTTTCACATCTATTGCTTATGGTTATAAGGAAAATAGCCATATCGTAGATTTGAGCTACACTTATAAAGGCTGGTTGCCAGTTTTTAATTTCCGGATGAATAGGTATAGTGGTATGCCTCGACTATTTTCCGTAAAAGGATTTAAATATGAGCGTGATTCAAGTGAGAGGCGAATGAAATTTGTGCTATCTGCCTATTTGCCAATTCAATTTTCTTATGGAGCGTGGAGTGGGCTTATACAGCCATATGCAGATCTGAGTCATTATAATGATATTCTATTGAGTGAAAGCACTCAAAAATATGAAAAAGGTTTTGATGAATTAACGACATCTTTTTATGCTTCATGGCAGATGAAACTTGCTCATCAAAACATATTTCCACGCTGGGGTATGAATTTTTACTTTAAGATGACTTCTGCGCCTTTCGAGAAAGGTAATTTGGGTGAACTTTACGCTTATCGTTTAGGTTTTATGATGCCAGGTGTATTGCCAAATCATGGATTAATGACTCGCTGGTGCTACCAAAAACAAGTTATTGATAGATATCTGTTTTCTAATGCTTTTATTTTGCCACGAGGGTATAATAGTAGTAGCTTTAGTTCGTATAAGTATCAAGCTTTATTTGCCGATTATTCCTTTCCAGTAGCCTATCCTGACTTTAATCTTTCGTGGTTGGTCTATTTAAAAAGAGTTCGTGCTAACCTATTCGCAGATGTTGCTAGACGGAATTATTGGAAGTATAAAAAGGCCGGAAGTTCTGAAAAGGTTTATTTTGAGGAAGATTACGCTTCTTTTGGTAGCGACATTCTCTTTGATTTTAACGCATTACGATCAACTTTTCCTATGACTAGTGGTATTAGATTGGCGTATAATAATAACAAAACGATGACTTGGAACTACTTTTTTTCAATTCGTTTTAACTAAATAATATGACAAAAAATGAATTGCGGGGTATAATTAAGAGGCAGAAAGAGTTAGAAGATAAGTCGCTTTGGAGCGATAAGTCTAACGACATTTTTGAATTTATTGAAGTTTTAGATTGCTTTAATAATGCTTCAAGTATACTTTTATATTGGTCTTTAAAAGATGAAGTTATAACTAATTTAATCACTGAGAAATGGGCTGACACTAAAAAGATATATTTGCCAGTTGTAACAGGATCCGTTTTGAATATTGTTAGGTTTCAGGGGATAGATAAAATGAAGCCAGAGCCGATTTTTGGCATACTGGAACCTGTATCTGATGAGGTTGTTGGTATGGATGAGATTGATTTGGTTATAGTACCAGGCGTTGCCTTTGATCGTTTTTGTCAAAGATTGGGGAGGGGTAAAGGGTACTACGACCGACTCCTTGCGGAATCGGGCGCAGTAAAAATTGGTGTTGCTTACGATTTTCAGATAGTGGACAGAGTTCCTACCGAAACTTTTGATGTTCCTTTGGATATGGTGGTGACAGAGTCTGAGTTTATTCTGCGTTAAAATCCAACAACTTTGCTCTTTCTTGCGTTGTAGCGTTCTTCGTCTGTTTTGGTTCCCTTGGTAATTGGCTTTTCCCAATCGCCATAAGTGGGGTTGGGAAGGATGATGTATCTGTAGCCGAATTGACTTTTAAATTTATCAACAAGGTCGAATTCCGAGCCATCTCTTTTGTCGAAGAGCGTATTGAAATCAGAGAGGTTGTCTCCAATAAGCATTACGATATCGTATTTTTCAGCAACAAGCTTACGGCGAGCATCTTTTGATGACTCTTTCGTTTTGAAGTATAAGTTTTCTTTTTGGGCAAATTCAAATCCTTCGTTATTGAGGTTTTGTAGCGTTTTTTCTATTTCAGTAGTATCGCGGTTGCTAATATATATAATGCTTACTCCTTGAGATTTTGCATATTTTGTAAACTCTACAGCGCCAGGGAGGGCTTTTGCCTTTGCAAGATCTGTCCATTCTTTCCAGATTTCTGGTCTAAATGATTTGCCTGTGTGGATTAGCCTACCTTCAAATGGGCTATTGTCAAGCATGGTTTCGTCGATATCTACTACTACAGCCTGAGGTTTTTCTTTCCTATCTTTTACGAAATTGGACAGGTTACTTTTTGCCATATTGAAACCTTGGATATACAAGGCTTTCATCTCAGGAGACGACTGATACCACAAGGTTGCCTGAATCAGGTAGTCTGAAGTCGTTCCCGCATTTTGAGATACCGGTTTGTTAGATGCTAGAATAAGCGAGCTAACCAATAGAATTGTTCCAAAAAATCTTTTCATTCTAATCGGGTTATATCAATAAAAAAAGGGCTATAAAATTATTCAAAATATTTTTATTAAGCTGTAACTTTTGTACAGCACATTCGTCCTACACAAAAATTCAGATAACCGAATGACTCCATATGAGTATAATAAGTGCGTAGACTTATTTTCTGATAGCATATATAGGTTTGCTTTAAAGATGCTTAAAGATAGCGATACGTGCCATGATATAGTGCAGGATACTTTTGAAAAACTTTGGCTTAGGGTCGGCGAAATAGCCTTTGATAAGGCAAAGTCGTACCTCTTTACCACCGTTTATCACGCGACGATTGATCAAATCCGAAAAAAGAATAGGTTGGGAAATCCTGTTGATCTCGAAAAGGTCAATGAGTCGGTTAGTAGTATAAGTCCTGATTTAAAGGAAATTTTGAATAGAGGGTTGGCGTTGCTACCAGAAGACCAGAAGTCGGTTGTGCTTCTACGCGATTACGAAGGGTACAGCTATGAAGAAATTGGCGAAATTACGGGCTTAAATGAATCGCAAGTGAAGGTGTATATCTACCGAGCGAGGCTTTTCTTGAAGAATTATATAGGTAAAATTGAAAACGTATTATAGCTATGATTACTCGTGAAAATTACGAAGAGCATTTCCTAGATTATTTTGATGGAATTCTCTCCGAAAAGGAGGTGGAGGAGCTTTTACGATTTCTTTCCCTAAACACAGATTTGGAAGATGAGTTTTACCTGCTCATGCAGCAAACCTCAGAGGTGAATCTTTCTTCCGATGATTTTTCATCGTTGATAGTTAAGAGAGAATCTAAAATTGGCTACGAACTTAGCTCTTTTGATTATTTGTGTGTTGCTGATTTAGAGCACGATATTACAGAAGAGGAAGTTCGTATTTTGGAGGATAGTATTCAGAGTAATTCTAAGTTAAAAGGGGATTATTTGATTTATCAAAAAACTCGATTAGAAGAGGAGCCTATTGTTTGTCTTTTCAAAAATGAGCTAAAGAAAAATGTATTTGTAGAAAAGGGAGGTAAAACACGAAGAATTGCCTCCTATTCGAGTGTTGCAGCCGCAGTTCTACTTGTTTTCTATTTAGCATACAATGAAACTGACAACCTAAAGGTTGCGGATGATGTTGCAAAAAAAATTGAAGTAGTGGCGCCTCGTAGTACTAATGAGGTGGTTAAAGAGATGGTAAAGAGGCCTGTTATGGCTGAAGTCTCTACATCTTTGAGCAATAAACCTACAGTTCTTAGCAAAGTGAAAGCAACGGCTTTTGATGCTTCGAGTTCCTCTCCCTTGCTTTCTGAAACGAAAGAAAAGGTGTTAAGTGCTCAAACGCAGGCTAAGGAACAGATTGCTTACTTGCAGGTTGATCTTAACAACGTGTCTGTTGAGCCATCGAAGGCTGTTGCTTTGGCAAGTTTTTCTGCAGCCGTTGAAAGTTCTGCTAGCAAAGAGAAGTCTGGTTCTTTTTTTAGCGATAATGAGCTGGCAAAATCGGTTGCAGACTTTCTTGATAAAGCAAAAGGTGAAACCAGTCAGCTTACAGGTACCATTGAAGAGGTAAAGGGGCGAAAGAGAGGTGTGTTTATTGGAAAGTTAATTAGCGGTGTTAATACCATTCTGGGAACAGATATGCAGTATTCTAGCCGATATACATCAGACGGAAAGCTCGTTGCTGTTAGCTTTGAAGTTGGTAAATTGAACTATTCAAAAAAATATGACGACGAGAAGTAACTTTTGATAGTGGCTGGTCGTCATACAACCAAACAAGCAAAAACAATTAATGTCATGAATAATAAATTATTAGTACTGCTGCCAGCATCGTTGATATCAGTTGCAGCATTTGGTGGAGTTTCTAAGGATACTGTTGTAGTAAAAAGTACTTCATCTGTTGATACCGTAGTTAGTAAATCTTCTTCTATTGTAAAGCACAACATTGCGTCCGTTAAAGAAAATGTTGATACAGTTGTTGTAACAGTAGGAAAAAGAGGTCTTTATGTGTCTGAAGATTTGAATGGAGACGTGTCTGTTTGGACTTCTAAGCATAAAAAGAAAGAAAAGAATTTTTATTCACACCTTTCAGGTTTTGGGTTAGGTGTTAATGTTTACCTAAATAAGGATGGCGCGATGAAACTTCCAGATCAATACAAGGATATGGATTTGAATGTTTCGAAATCGATAAATGTGGTTCTTAACTTGTTTGATGTATCGCAGCCTTTGATTAGCAATAAGCTTGCTATTACTGCAGGGGTTGGTACGGAGTGGCATAACTATCGCTTTAGCGAAGACATTACCTTGGTGAAAGAAAATGGTGTTTTAAAAACCAAAGCATTGACAGGTAATGTTGTAAAAACAAAGTTGACAGACTGGTGGTTAAATGTTCCAGTTGCGCTAGAGTTGAATGGGGGGAAATATAATTCGTTTTATGCTTCTTTTGGTGCGGTTGGTTCGCTTCTTTTAAACTCGCACACCAAAGTCGTAACTAGAGATGGCGGAAAGCAGAAGGATAAAAATTGGAATGCTTTTTATCTAAATCCATTTAGAGTTAGCTTGATGGCAAAGGTAGGATACGGGAATTTTGGAGTTTATGCTACCTATTCTTTAGTTCAAATGTTTCAAGAAGATAAAGGTCCAGAGTTGTACCCATTTGCAGCAGGTGTGACGTTGAATTTTTAAACCTCGATATAATTTAAAGAGAAGGCCATCCTACGGGATGGCCTTCTCTTTTTTTGTTGGTATGATATCTATTCGCTAGCTTTTTCACTAAAATAGCTACCTTACGGCGGATTTTAGTTCGGAATTAATAGTTTTGATACCATGGTAGAACTTCTGGAGTCGGAAAAGCGTAGATATGCAAAGTTGATGGAGCTTGAGGGGTTTGGTTACGAAGAACTGGTTAAGCTTAAAAACTCAAAGGTTGGCATTGTTGGTTTAACGGGTGTGGGCGTTAGTACGCTTTTGTCTGTTGTAACCTCTGGCGTTAGCTTTGTTAAGGCTGTTGATTTTAATTCGATAACAGAAAATTCGCTTCCTCAGGGTACGTTTTTTGGGAAGGGTGATATTGGTAAGCTAAAGACAATAGCGCTGAAGGAGAAGTTGGTTGATTTACGATTGGTTGAAAATATTAGTATAAGTAACGTAGAACTTCGAGAGTCTAACGTAGATGCTATTTTGCAGGGGCTCGATCTGGTTATATATGCTAGCTACAATAGGGAAACCATAAAAATACTAGGAGAGTATTGCAAAGGAAAAGGAATTCCTTTTGTCTGGACTATTGGATGTAAAAATAGCTCCTACCTGCTATATGCTCCATCTGAAAATGTTATGGACTATATCGAAGCGGCAATTCAGGCAGTTGATCCATGCTTTAAATGCGATTGTTACTATGCCAGTTTTGTTAGCTCAATTGCGGGTGGTGCAGCAGCAGCCGTAACGGTAAATGCGCTATTGGGCCGAGCAACACCAATGCTTCGTAAATGCGATGCAAATACAATGAAAGTTGAATTTCTTAGGTTAAACTAAATATAAACTCGACATGAGACTATTACTTATAAGCAACTCCACAAATGCTGGTGAACCATACTTGGATTATCCTAAATATGAGATAAAAAAGTTTTTGGGTGATATCAAAACGGTACTTTTCATCCCTTATGCAGGAGTTACTTTTTCTTACGATGAATATGAGGCTAAAGTTGCCAACAGATTATCAGAGGTTGGTATTGAGGTTAAGTCAATTCATCATTTTACAAATCCTGTTGAGGCTGCTGAGAATGCAGAAGCAATTGTAGTGGGAGGTGGAAATACTTTCCGTTTGTTAGAAAGAGTACAGGCTAATGGCTTGCTTGATGTAATTCGTAAAAAGGTGATGCTCGGAACTCCTTATATCGGGTGGAGTGCGGGTTCTAACCTTGCTTGTCCTACTATCAAGACAACTAATGACATGCCTGTTATTCAACCGCAATCCTTCAACGCTTTCAACTTGGTTCCTTTCCAAATCAACCCACACTATTTGGATGCGCATCCTGATGGGCATGCTGGAGAGACTCGCGAGCAGCGTATTGAAGAATTTATTGAGCTAAACCAAGATGTTACGGTTGTTGGTTTGCGCGAGAGCTGTATGATTTTGGTAGAGGGAGGTCAGTATAAGCTAATTGGTCCACACCCTGTGCGTGTGTTTAAGTTTGGAGAAAAGCCTCAAGAGATAACGGATCTCAACGCATTGAAATTTTAGTTTTTTTACTTTATACCATAAAGGCTGCTCAATTGGGCAGCCTTTATATTTTTATTTCAACTTCATAACCTGTAAAAGTTCTTAGGTTAACTACCCTTCCCTCATTAAAAATCAGGTATTGTCCTCTAATTCCTTTTAGGATACCACTTATTTGGGGCGTTTTGTTGAAATTTAAGGATGTGACTTTAGCTGGATATTTTTCGACGGGGTAGGCTATTTTTTGGATGCTGAAATCTTCGGAAAGATATTGGCCTAACTCTCCCTGTAAAAAATTCCGAAGCTTATTTCTCTCGTCGTAAAGGTTTATGTTAGGCTCGATGTTGGTGAGCATTGAGCGCCAGTTTGTTTTGTCAGAGAAGTTTTTCATAAGCTCGACTTCTATGATGCCGGCTAGGTATCGGTTGGGAGTTTGGGCAATAATTAGCCCTTGAGAGGCTCCTTGATCTATCCAACGTGTTGGTATTTGAGTATGGCGTGTTACCCCTACTTTTAGACCTCCCGAAATGGCAAGATAAACGTAGTGATCTATAAGGCAGTGTTGCTCTGCATAGGTGATGTCCCGAGCAATACCAACGTGAGCTTGGCATAGGTGAGGTTTTAATACGCACTCCTCTGTTTCTGGTGATGAAATGAAGCAGGGGTAGCAATAGCCTTGTCCAAAGGATTTCTTGGTAACCTTTCCGCATGAAACGCACCTTATCTTGCCCGTAAAATTCATTGAAATTTCTTGTCCTAGGTACGAGTTGATGTTGATGGGATCTTCGTTGGTGCTTAATAGGTAGCTGACGTAGCCATTTTTATCGGCTGATACCCTCATTTTTCTGAGTTCTGCGGTTATCATATCTAATGTTTTATACAAAAATATAGAAAAAAAGAAGATTTTTTGCATTTGTAATTATCACAAAAACAGCTATTAATGATTTTTTTGGCAAAAAAATGAAAAAAAACACACTACTATGTGTAACCAAGTACAGTGTTTAATCGTTATACTTGTAAAACAAACTAAGATGTTTAAAACAGTAATTGGTATCACCCCTGCTTTGTTGATGAGATCGTAGAATTCCAAACAGCAAGAAGGAGCCAGTAAAAATAAAAAAACAGTAAGCATGAAAACAACATTGTCAGTTAATATCGGAGGAATGAACTTCATCATTGATGAGGATGCCTACACAAGACTTAGCGCTTACATTGCTGCTCTTAAGCGCAAGTATGCGTCTCAAGTCGGGGGAGAGGAGATTGTTTCCGATTTGGAGGCTAGAATAGCAGAGCTATTTAGCCAAGAAATTAAAACGGCTCAGCAAGTGGTTGGCTTGAGGCTTGTAAAGCAGGTTATCGCTACGCTGGGAGATGAGGAAGAGCTAGGAGCAGGAACATCAGCGCAAACAACATTTACTAACGAACAAAAAAGAAACGCAATGGCTTACAAAAGATTTTATAGAGATCCCAACGGAATGGTTCTTGGAGGTGTATGTACAGGCCTTAGCCACTACTTTAATGTAGACCCTGTTTTATTCCGTATCATTTTTGTGGTGCTGCTACTCGGTGGTGTTACCGTTATTCTTTACCCGCTTATCTGGATTATAACACCAATGGCGGTAACTCCTTCGCAACGATTGGAGATGAAGGGAGAGCCTATTACTCCTGAAAATGTGGAACGTGAATATCAAAACATGAATAACAAGAGATAGCCATGAATATTGATAACAACAAAGCGCAAATGCGTAAAGGTATCCTAGAGTATTGCATCCTGATGATACTCGAAAAGGAGGACGCCTACGCATCAACCATCATCAGCGATCTAAAAGATGCTGAGATGATAGTGGTAGAGGGAACTTTATATCCGCTGCTTACACGTCAAAAAAATCAAGGCTTGCTAAACTACCGCTGGGAGGAATCTCCTCAAGGTCCACCCAGAAAGTACTACACACTTACCGAAAAGGGTAGGGATTATTTAAAAGAGCTGCATCAGTCGTGGGATGAGCTTGTTGAGCAAATAAAGGCTATTAGAACAAAGTAAAAACTATAACTATGAATACTACACATAAAGTTAGCATTGGAGGAATGGCTTTTGTGGTTGAAGAATCAGCCTATAAGGAGCTAAAGCTGTATATTGATAAGCTAGAAAATCAGTTTCGACATAGAGCCGATGGCTCGGAGATTATTGCCGATATTGAATCTAGGATTGCTGAGTTGATTAACGGAAAGCTGCTAAATCCCGATCAGCTGGTTACATTGGCTGATGTTAAGGATGTGATTTTTAGGTTAGGTGACCCATCAGAAATGGATGAAGGTGCCGAGAAGCCAGTAGACGACACTTCCTATAGCGCTGCTTCTACGTCATCGCGCAGGCTGTATCGTTCTGCAGAAAGTAAGGTTATCGCCGGTGTTTGTGGTGGATTGGGCGCGTATTTTAATATCGATCCAGTTTGGCTAAGAATCGCATTTGTAGCGTTAACTATTGTAGGTTCTCCTATTGCTGTTGGATGGGTTTTCTTGCTGACCTATATCATCCTCTGGATATCTACGCCTTACGCAATTTCGGTGTCGCAAAAGTTGGAGATGGAGGGTAAAAAAGTCACCGTTTCGACAATTGAGCAGCGCATAAGGGATGAGGCAAACGCTTATGCGCCACATGTGAGATCGGCAGGAGATCGGTTATTTTCCGTTTTTGTTGCTGTTATAAAGGTTTTTGTGGTGTTCTTTATATCCATTTTTGTAATAGCTGGATTAGCATTAAGCGCTGCATTGCTAGCATTGCTTGTTGGATTTGAGCCTTCTTTCCTGTTTAATTTTGGCGACTATCATGACGGTTCATTAGCTGCTCTTTTCAATGTTATGTACAGCTTTTTCCCCAACGTGTTGTGGTTTAACATATCGCTTTTAGCGCTAGTTTTCATTCCAACCATACTTCTGATTGTTCTTGCCATAAAGCTGATGTTTCGTTCTCATTTCCGAACTAGGTTTGTCGCCATTCCGTTGGTTGCAGTGTGGGTTATTGCCCTGTTTGTAACATTCATTACCGGAGTATCAACCTTAAAGAATTCGTTTGGAAGTAGTAGAACTGTATCTGAAACCGTTGTTGCACCAGCTGCAATCGATACTTTGAAAATTGGGTATAGCTCATCGTTGCAGCTAAAGGCTAATGATGTATCGTTGGTTTTGCATAACGAGAGCGACGACGAGGAGTGGAGTAACGATGATTTTTGTGATAACGGCGACTGGATTCATCACGATGGCTTTTCGATTACATCGGCAGATAGTAACCCCGCAGATGTGAAGCTAACGGCTAACAGCACCGTTTACGTTCGTCCGTTGGTAGAAGTAAAGTATGATGAGAATATCGAGAAGCCACAGGTTGTTGTAAAAAAGTGGGCAACAGGACGAAATTATACTGTTGCAGGATCAACGGCTGAGAGCATTAATTTTAAGGCCGAATTTAAGGGCGACTCTCTGCTTATTTCTCCAGCAATACCTTTACTTGTTAAAGATAGAATATTGAAAGGGGTAAAGCTAACTGTTCGCATCCCGAAGAATAAATTCTACCGAATTGGAGACGAAATGAGGGGCACCATAGTGAAAACGCGATGCAGCCAAGTAAATGGTGTTTACCATTACGATGCCAATAATTATACTGATAATGAATGGGATAATGCAGAGTCTGTAGACACCGTAATGGTTCGATAGTTTGACAATAATTAAAAAGAACTTTAAAATCATGTGTGGGGGTATTGCAGAATTGGATTTTGTCCATATCTTTGCACCGCAATTGCGACAAAAACGGTTGAAAAACCAAGTCGAATTGTAGAAATTGACCTATGGTGTAATGGTAACACTACTGATTTTGGTTCAGTCATTCTAGGTTCGAATCCTGGTAGGTCAACGCAAAGGCTCAAGCAATCGCTTGAGCCTTTTTGCTTTTATGGCTTTGATTAAATAGCTATTTTTATCTTTCAATCATAAACCCAAAAGCTATGGTCTACAACTTTATTACATCGGAGCCAGAGATTCGAGAGAAGATTAACGTCAACTACCGTTACTACACCATTAAATCCTTTACGTTTGCTCTTTTAACCGAAAAGGGAGACGTTATTAGTCGTGAGGTTGGCAATACATTTATCACCAATCCTTTGTTTAAAAAGGGAAATTTTCCGTTGAAAATGGCATTAGGAGAGCTGGTTGATGCCAATACAAGTGCGCAGGAACGGATTCTAGGTCGCAGCCTGGGGGTTAAAATCGTAAAGTTGGAGGTTGAGCCTTTTGGTCGTAGGGCTGCTGTTGACGACGACAGAATTTATAACTTCGATCCGTTGGACTAAGGGTTTAAATCCTACTTTTAATATTGAGATAATGGCTGTACATAAAAGCCTATGGGCTTCAATTAAAAAAACGAAGTTCGATAACTTTGTTTTGGCAATTTTGGGGATGATTCTTCTTGGTAGGTTTTTGCCTCAGGTTGGAGTTTACCGCGGAGTTGTAGATTTAGATAAAATTTCGGACGTAGGTGTTTCGCTTATATTTTTCTTTTATGGGCTTAAGCTAAGTCCCGATAAGCTGCGAAGTGATTTAGGAAACCTACGCCTTCATGCCGTGGTACAGGCTGCTACCTTTGTAGTCTTTCCTCTGGTAGTTTTGGTTGCTATGCATCTTTTCTCAACTCCATCTACCTCCTTATTGTGGGTTGGTGCCTTTTTTATGGCGGCTTTACCTTCTACCGTTTCCTCTTCTGTTGTGATGGTTTCGATTGCCAAAGGGAATATCCCAGCAGCAATTTTCAATGCCAGCATCTCCAGCTTGGTTGGAGTGTTCGTGACACCACTTTGGATGGGGCTTATTTTGACATCTGGAACAATGCAGATGGCAGACATGTCTGGTGTTGTGGTAAAGCTCATTTGTCAGGTGCTAGTTCCTGTGGCTGTTGGCATGATGCTTAACCGTCGTTGGGGGAAATGGGCTGCTTCGCATTCTAAAGGGTTGAAGCTTTTTGATCAATCCGTAATTCTATCCATCGTTTACATGTCGTTCAGCGAGTCTTTTTCTAAGAACTTGTTCTCAGAATTGTCGTGGGTAAACTTGGTTGTTTTGTTTGTCGGAGTTGTGGCTTTGTTTTACCTCGTTTATGGGCTAATAAGCATTGCTTCGAAGTCGTTAGTTTTTAGTCGAGAAGATCGGATAACGGCGCTGTTTTGTGGTTCTAAGAAATCGTTGGTTCATGGAACGGTAATGTCCAGCATCCTGTTTTCGGGAATGGGAAGTTTGGGAATTATTTTGCTACCAATAATGGTTTACCACGCATTGCAGCTCGTTATCGTGAGTTTTATCGCTCAGCGAATGAGCGATGAAGTTGATTAGCTGCATAAGATGTTAGATTTGCCTTAAGATATCCCTATTGAATAGATTCGATAGGGATTTTTGGTATATTGTCCGTAATAATTTGTACCGTAACTACACCACCAAAACCATAACAGAAACGCTATGTTTAAACGATTTGGCATCGCAGTGTTGCTGCTGCTAGCATACGAAGGGCATGCTCAGCTACTACCAGCATCGGGGCGCGATTTGATTCGTCAGATGTACGAAAAGAACCATCAGAAGTTTTATACTACGCTCACCTTTTCTCAAAAAGTTTTTAATTATCAGAATGATTCGGTTACATCCACCGATGTGTGGCATGAGGCCTATTCCTCGCCGAGTAACCTTATTTTGAAATTCAGCAGCTGGGAAAGTGGGAATGGAGTGGTGTTTGCTAAAGATAGCCTTTACACCTACGAGAAGGGGATTTTGAAGAGTAAAAGGCAGCGTGTGCACGATTTGCTGGTTTTGGGCTTCGATGTGAATAATGTTGCTCCGGATGTGATGATTCCTCGAATTGCAGGCATTGGATATAACCTAAACAAAATTGAGAGATCGATGTGCCTAGGTCGGAATGCCTGGCTGGTTGGAAATTCTGAGACCAAATGTTTTTGGGTTGATATGGAAACTTTGCTGTTTTTGAAGATGTCTGATAAAACGGGCGACAATCCGCGCAGCGTAGAGTTTGCGAAGTATGAAAATGTGGAAGGCTGCCCTGTAGCAACGGAAATAAGGTTCTACAAAAACAGCGGACGGCTCTATATGGTCGAAAGCTACTTCAATGTTCGGCCTAATGTGGCTGTAAATGCCGAAATTTTTAACCCGTTTAGGTTTGCTGAGGCTAGGTGGTAGGTTGTGAGCCTTGCGAGATAAAATGGGTGCCTTTAGAGTTAGATTGATATAAACAGCAAAGAGCAGGAGATAATCCTGCTCTTTTACTTTTAAACCGGTTCCGATTTGATTAAACCGCCTTTTACTTTATGCTGATACTTTTGGTGACGCTTGTATACCCTCCAAATATGCCTACTCCGTTTGTTACATTGGTAAATACCTGCACTGGTTGCACTACAGGAATGTCGACTGTTTGCATGTACAGGTAGTAGGTGCGCTTGTACTCCCAGAATTCTTCTGTACATCGTTTAAGCACCACCTCTAGCGTCGCGTTGTTGGCTCCGCTGCTATACCCGTTATCAAGAAATGAAAATATAATGCTTTTTGTATTTCCGTTGAAGTTTCTATCCTGAAATAGAAGCTGTGCTTCATACACTCCATCTAGGCTGTTCTCGCAATCAAAATCTTTTGTTGTTATGCCAATGTTGGAGTAGCTCGAGTAGCTTCCTTTTTCACGAACCTCCAGGATGTAGTAGTCTTCCGTATCTGCAGTGTCTATAATTTCTGCTGTTACCTGAATTACGGCGTCTCCTTCATAGGTAGCTTTGCGCGCGCTTATATTTCCTAGGGTAGGGTAGTTGGGTACGTATGTCGAGGCGCTAACCGTAGGAAAGCCTTCCTCAAAAAGTTCAACGTCGTAGAAGCTGCCCATTTGGGCTTTTTCTGTTGACACGTAGTACCCTTTTCCAATGTTGTTCAGCGTCACAATTTCTCCATCTACATAGAGGAATGGCGTGGCGTTATCTATATATTTAGTGCTCGTATTGTTGAATAGGGGAGTTGTCTTTCCTATAAAAATCTTTAGTAGGCTGTCGGCCGTAATCCCCGCGTTAACTACCATTTTAGTTTCGCCTTTGGGAAGGTAGATTTGGGCATCCTTTTCGCAGGAGCCGAGGGTAAGGCTTAATGAAAAGAAAATAGCGGCAGCGATTGGTATGCGGATACTTCTACTCATAGTCTAAAATTTGAGGCTGTAGGATACAGACGGTATTAGGGTAAATAAGCCCACAGTGGTAAATGTACCTTTGTCGTAGTTGGGGTACACGTAAAAGGTGTTTAGGCGGTTGTAAACGTTGTAAACACCCAGCGTCCAAGTGCGTTCGTACCATCTTTTTTTCTTTCGGAAGTTTACTCCAAAATCTAGGCGATGATACGAGGGAAGTCTCACATTGTTTCGGTTGCTAATGTAGCTTACTTGATTTTTGGAGCCTGTGCCGCTAACGTCTCCTTCGTAGGCCGGATAGTTGTCGGTTCCTAAGGTGTATGCGCGTCCTGTGCTGTAAA
Organism: Alistipes sp. ZOR0009; assembly: GCF_000798815.1. Lineage (NCBI taxonomy): Bacteria > Pseudomonadati > Bacteroidota > Bacteroidia > Bacteroidales > Rikenellaceae > Alistipes > Alistipes sp. ZOR0009. The sequence goes on from NZ_JTLD01000002.1 coordinate 61,708, forward strand.
CCCAAGTGGCTCCAACATCAATTTTAGGCGAAAACTGGTAGTTGCAGGTAATGCTTACATCGTGACGGCGGTCGTAGCTGTAGGGAAATTTTTTGCCAAAATTGAGCTCGTTAAAAGTTCTATCGCTCCAGCTTAGGGTGTAGCCAATCCATCCTGTTAGCTTACCAACCTTTTTCTCGATAAGAAACTCGGCTCCATAGCAATCTCCCTTTCCGGAAGTAACCTTGTCTTCCCAGTTAACGTCGCTTGTGTTGAAGATGCTTCCATCTTTATACTCAATGATTCGATTCATGCGCTTGTAGTAGGTTTCAAGGCTAAAAAGAACATCGCCCAAGTTATACGTGTAGCCAAGGGCTACTTGGCGCGAGTGTTGAGGCTTGACCTTTTTGGTGGTTGGCACCCACAAGTCAGACGGTAACGATAGCGATCCCGAAGTAAGAAAGTGTAGGTACTGCGACATCTCGGCGTATGAAAACTTTATGGAGGAGCGGTTGGAGGTTAGCCAGCTTAGCGATAGTCTTGGCTCTATGGAGCAGTAGGTGTGGCTATCTACATTAAAAAGCGATGTTCGGAGTCCAAAATTACCGGTAAGGCGAGAGGTTAGCCTTATTTGGTCTTCGTAGTAGGCCGCCAGCTCTTTGGCGTAGATGTGCTTGTTCTCAACCTCCTTATCTTCGGTACCCTGTTCTGTGATTATCTGCTCGCTAACCGAAGGGCTAAAGATGTGGTATATTGCAGACACCCCAAATTTCATGGTATGCTTGGTAGATGGCAGGTAGTCGAAGTCTATTTTGGCGCCAATGTCATCAATACCCGAAAGGAAGCGGCTGGTTATATCCTGGTTGTTATCTGGCTCGTCCGATTTTTGGGTGTAGCTGTTCTTTATCCTAAAGTTGTAGCGGGTAAATGTTGTCGTTGTGTTGGCAAAAAGCTTCGGCGAGAAGATGTGGTTCCAGCGGAGGGCTGCAATTCCATTTCCCCAGTTAATGCCGAAGTTGAGCTTTTCTATTGACGATACCTCGTTTATCGAAAAGTTATCCTCGTACTTATAGCTCATCACGTCTCGCCCTTTGTACAGGCTCAGGTAGAGGCGGTCGTTATCCGAAAATTTATGGTTGATTTTGGCGTTTATGTCGTAGAAGTAGACAGACGGGATCTCGTTATATCCCGATTTGTCGCTCGATAGGGCTTTAAATAGCAGATCGGCGTAGGTGCGCCTAGCCGACACAATGAAGGAGGTTCTGTTTTTTACTATCGGGCCGTTTATGCTAAGCTTCGACGAGATAAATCCGAGGGCAACTTCGCCTTCGTACTTTTCCATGTTTCCGTCCTTCATGCGGATATCAACAACCGAAGAAAGCCGCTCGCCAAATCGGGCAGGGAATCCGCCTTTGAGCAGCTGGGTGCTGTTGATGGCATCGGCGTTGAAGATCGAAAAGAAGCCCAGCAGGTGCGCTGCATTGTAGATGGGAACCCCATCGAGCAGTATGAGGTTTTGGTCGGGGCTACCTCCTCTGATGTACATCCCCGCGCTGCCTTCGTTGCCCGTTTTTACGCCGGGCAGCAGCTGCAGCGTTTTTAGCACGTCGGCTTCGCCAAAAAGGATGGGGGTACTTTTTACGTAGTCCATCGATATGGTGTTGGCGCTCATCTGCGGCTTGAAGTGAAAGTCCAGCTCCTTATTTCCTTTAACCACCACCTCCTCCAGCAGCTGGCCGGGCGATAGGCTCACGTTGAGCGATAGGTTTTCTTTTAGGTCTATCTGCTTTACTTGTGGTCGATACCCTACAAAAGTAAAGGCCAGCTCGTAGCTGCCCTCCTCCAGCGTGATGCTGTAAAAGCCAAATTCGTTGGTGCTTGTTCCTATGGGCTGCCCCTTAACGGCAACCGTTGCGGCTATGAGCTTTTCGCTGCTTCCATCCTGCGATAGGTAGCCGCTAATGGTGTACTTTTTTTTTTTCGTGGGTGTGGGTGGCCTTACCGGGGCTTTCACCTCTTCGAGTATGAACGAGTGCGCCTCTACGCGGATAATCTTAAAGCCAGTTTTTTGGGTGAGCTGCTGCAGCGCCTCCTCTACGTTTTTGTTTTCGATGTTTACGTTAACCTTTACTTTATCGGTGAGGCTGGGGTTGTAGGCTATTTGTACGTTATATTTTTTCGAGATGGATTTAAGGGCTTGGGTGAGGGTAACCTGGGCGAAGTGCTGGGTTACCCGCTGCTGGGCTCGGGTTTTTATCCCCCCAAACAAAAAAAGTAGCAGTATAAAGGGAACAAGGAGCACCTGCGCTCCTTTTCCCCGTTTATGTTGATGCATGTTTTACTCTTTTGCTGATAGTACCACGTGGCTGTTTACCGATTTGTAGCTGATTCCCATTGGCTGCAGCGTCATCTTAAAGGCTATGTCAATATTCTTGGTGTTGAAGTATCCGGAGTAGGTGAGGCTATCGAACCTTTCCTTGTTTTCGAAGCTTACCCCAAACTGGCGCTCGAGCTCCGAGAGCACATCCTTAAACAGCACCTTGTCGTAGTAGAATTCGCCTGTCGTCCACGAGGGGGCAGGGAAGCTGATGCTGGCCAGCGTCACCTTGTTGTTCTTAAGATCGGCCGAGAGGGTTTGCCCTGCTGCGAGCTTAAGCTTATCCTTTTGTCCGCTGATACCTACGCTAATTAACCCTTGGAAACAGTGTACGCGGTAGCTGTCGTTGCGGCTGTACACGTTAAATCGAGTGCCCAGCACGGTTACCTCTCCAGCTTTGGTGGCTACGTCGAATCCCTTGGTATGCTTTCCGTAGAAGTAGCCTTCTCCCTCGAGCTTCACCTTAGGCGAGAGCTTCCATAGGAAGGTGTTGTAGCTGATGGTGGTTCCGGAGTTGAGCTTTGCCTGCGAGCCGTCGGGTAGCACCACGCTTAGCTGCTGGCCTGTACCCACCACTACCGTTTTCTTGCCGTTAAGGGCAAGCATCGAGATGGCGGCAGCACCTACCATCACTGCGGCGGCGCTCCATTTTAGCACCTTGATAAATCGGTTAGGTTGGCGTTGCGATATGGAGGTCTGTATGCGCGTGCGAATACGATCGCGCACCTGATCGTTTACAGCTGGATTGGCTAGCGGTAGGAGGCGTAGCTCTTCGCGCAGCTCGTCGGCCAGCTGGCGGTTGTGCGCCGACTCGGTATACCAACGGCTCCACGGGCTATCTTCCGTTGGCGTATAGAGCCACAGGATAAATTCCTTGTTCTCTAGCAGCTTATTTTTGTCTTCTCTATTCATCGTAGCGATGCGTTATACTTTTTAGAGCTTGTCTTTTCCGTATTGTACTCGGTTGTTAGACAAAAAATGATTAAAAAATATGCGGGTAATGGTTGTTTTTTATTGGATAGCTCTAAAAAAGCTTGGGTAGCAGCAGCACAATAACCGCTACAGGCAGCTCTGTACCCTCCCTCATTCGCTTAAGCCCCTGCGAAAGCAGGTTGCGTACCGACTGGTTGTTGATGCCCAGCACCTGCGCAATCTCGTCGTGCGAGAGGTTGTTGTAGAAGCTCAGGTAGATTACCTCGCGCTGGCGGTCGCTCAGCACAGCAAGGGTTTCTTGGATTAGCGAAAGCTGCTCCTTGTTAAGCTCCGAGCTGATGATGGCCTGCTCCACGTCGATGTCGAGCTGGAAGTGCGACTCCTGAATCTCGTCCTGAGGCATTTCGCGGCGGTCGGCCCGATGCAGAATCTCGCGACGAAGCGAGGAGTAGAGGTATGCCTTTATTGACTGGGGGGTATTAAGATGCTCCCTACGTTCGTAGATACGTACAAACAGATCGTGGATGGAATCCTCGACCAAGGTAGAATCCTTGGTAAACCGGCTGCCGTAGATCAGCAAATCGTCTACGTAGCTGCTGTATATGGTCTCGAAGGCCGTAGAGTCGCCCTCCTTGAACCTGCTCCAAAGTAAGTTCCGTTCCATCTGCCCCCTCTACATTTTTTATTTAATCGTGCAAAGATAGTTTTTTCCGTCAAACGGGGATGAGTTAGCGTTGATCTCCTACCATTTATTGGATGATTTTACTTCGGGTGCAGCGTTTGGGCGGGTGCTATACGTATGGTAAAATGCTTCGGCAAAATATCTCGATCAATGGCCTATGGCACACCAAGGTTGGCAGTATTTATTAATCCATATACAGTGAAATTATGATCGGAGTTATTACCTACGATGCGCCGCATCGTAAGACACAGGATTTGGTAACCCAGCTAATGCTTAACGGGTATTCCGAAATTCACCTAATTGCCATTCCTTGGGTAGCAAGGAGAAGGTTCGAGCCCATATTTAACCATCGGCCATCGGGGTGCGTAAATATCACCGCCCACGAGCTGGCCCAACGGCTTAAGCTACCGTTCTCGCGGGTTGATGCCGAGGGCCTAAACCACTTCTTCTCCAGTAGGCCGTTTCGGCATATTCTGGTTGCAGGGGCTGGGATACTGCCCAACGAGCTAGCCTTAAACCATAAGATAGTCAACTCTCATCCGGGATATCTACCCAACGTAAAAGGGTTAGATGCCTTTAAGTGGGCAATCTACAACGGGCAGCCCATAGGAGTAACAACCCACTATATTTCTGATAAAGTAGACGAGGGCGAGCTTATCGAACGAAGGATTATCCCCGTTTACTTCGAGGATTCGTTCCATAACGTGGCCTACAGGGTTTATGAGGCCGAAATTGATATGCTCGTAAATTCGATTAGCCTGATTGAGGGCAACCACGCTAAATGCGAATCGTTGGCCGATGGTAGGTATGCGGCCAATAGGCGGATGCCCCAAAACTACGAGCTGGTAATGATGAGCAGGTTTGAGGAGATAAGAAAAAAATCGGGTTCCTACCGAAGCCAGTAGAATGCGCCATTAATGGGAGACGCATATAATGCGTTTTACGCTAGCCGAAGCTTAAATTAGACGCACGAGGCTCGGAGGAATTTAGCTACGCTGAACTCGCATTTCGTGCTTCGGTTGCAATTCCGTCGAACTTAAGTAGCAGGGAAACGCATACAATGCGTCTCTACGGTGCGCTTGATGAACCTTTGTGCAGCAGGCACCTTTGCGTCTGTCGAACCGCTTAGCAGTTCGCCTAACGGAGTACGTTCAGAACCCCTCCGTTTAGGTTCCCTAACCCCAACGATGTGGTTCCCCAACCCCAACGATGTGGTCCATCAACCCCAACGATGTGGTTCCCCAACCCCAACGTTGTGGTCCATCAACCCCAACGATGTGGTTCCCCAACCCCAACGTTGTGGTCCACCAACCCCAACGTTGTGGTCCATCAAGCCCAACGATGTGGTTCCCTAACCCCAACGTTGTGGTTCCCTAACCCGAACGATGTGGTTCCCTAACCCCAACGTTGTGGTTCCGCGACGAACCGTTGTGGTTCCGATAGCCATCGTTCCGTCAGTTTACCCCATCGTTCCGTCAAACAACCACAACCGAGGGGTTAGCTAACCCCATCGGTTCGTCAACTTAAGGCAACGTTTCGCCAAAACATGCCTCGGTTTGGGTTCCCTAACCCCAACGTTGGGGTTGCTGTAGGCGAAGCTTTATATAATTCGACGCAACGATGGGGTTGACCAACCCCAACGATGCGGTCCACCAACCTAAACGTTGCGGTTTCCTAACCCGAACGATGTGGTTCACTAACCCCAAAATCTTGGTGGCTCCCGGCTTCCTAGCTTCTGGGAATGGAAAACAGCTGATGTGTGTGGGCTTCCGAGCTGCTGGAAATGAAAAACAGCTGATGGGTGTGGGCTTCCGAGCTGCTGGAAATGGAAAACAGCTGATGGGTGTGGGCTTCCGAGCTGCTGAAAATGGAAAACAGCTGATGGGTGTGGACTTCCGAGCTTCTGGAAATGGAAAACAGCTGATAGGTGTCGGCTTCTAAGCTGCTGGAAATAGAAAACAGCTGATGGGTGTGGGCTTCGGAGCTGCTGGAAAAGGAAAACAGCTGATGGGTGTGGACTTCCTAGCTTCTGGAAATGGAAAACAGCTGATGGGTGTGGACTTCCTAGCTTCTGGAAATGGAAAACAGCTGATGGGTGTGGACTTCCGAGCTTCTGGAAATGAAAAACAGCTGATGGGTGTGGGCTTCCGAGCTGCTGGAAATAGAAAACAGCTGATGGGTGTGGGCTTCCGAACTTCTGGAAATGGAAAACAGCTGATGGGTGTAGACTTCCGAGCTGCTGGAAATAGAAAACAGCTGATGGGATTGCTAACCAGCTTTGCTCTTTTTTTGCTAGCTTGGCAGCAACATATAAACTAAAATTGAGATCGAATGAGTTTGGATGAAGAGTTTAGTAGAATATCGTTGAATGTCTTTGAGCAATTAAAAGAAACAACTAAGGATGAAGATTGGAATTCTGCTTTTGAAACATTGAAAATCTATGACGGTAAGTTATCTTCTGATTTTTTTGTTTTAGGTTTAAATTCATTTTTTGCAAAGTATTACTATCGTAAGAACGATTTTGAAAATGCAGAAAAATTCATTTTAAGATATATTGGTTTAATGGAGAATAAGGTTGACTTAAATTCGGAAGAAATTCAAGAGTTTCATCGATTCTATTCTATGTTAGGTTTTGCTAAATCGAAAAATGAAGATTTAGAAGGAGCTTTTGAGGCGTTTAAAAAATCTATAATGACTTTGGGTTTAAAACAACAAAAAATAGCAAATGATAACTATTACTACTGTTATAGAAAAATAGATACATTCTTATTGCAAAATTTGTCGAATCGGGATATTACAGTTGCTAGTCCCAGTGTTTTTAATGATCCTGTTGATTGTCCATTCTTTCCTATTATGGATGCAAGATCTGATATTTTTGACACCACTGCTGCTAAGAAGGCTTATGGTTATTTTAAAGTAGGATGCTTTGTTTGTAACAAGAACTTGAGCGGGAGGGTAAAAAATGAAAATGCATTACCAGAATATAAAAATCTTTTGATGTGGGGGCATTATGCCAACGGACATAGAGGTGTGTGTATTAAATATAAGTTTAACTCCGAATTTCTGGCCCCAACCCAAGACTGTCCGACATTAATTCTTGATGTTGAGTATAAGGATGACTACTCTCTGAACAATGAAAAAAGTAAATTTAGACCGCAGGAGTTCTTAGCGACAAAAAATAGCTGCTGGTCTTATGAGAATGAGGTGAGGCTGCTACATTACGATCCGAACTGTAATGACAACTATAAAAATTTGCCTTTGGGAGATCATGGTAAGGTAGAGGCTATCTACTTTGGGATGAAATGCACTGAAAGAGATATTAATTGCATTAAAAAAATATTGGGAGAAGAAGTTGCTTACTACAAGATGAAGCAGCATAATAACGACTTTTTTCAATTGATAGCGGAGGTGGGCTCCTAGCTGCTGAAAATGGAAAACAGCTGATGGGTGTGGACTTCCGAGGTTCTGGAAATAGAAAACAGCTGATGGGTGTCCATTTTTCCAAGCGTTTAAGTGGACGACAGCAGATGCATTTCGATTCTTACACAAAAACAAACGTAACACTGTTTAAGGTTGTCAGATTTTGGCTACCTTCGAAACGGTATCCTCCTTAGAGGGAACTGCAGGTAATGCGGAAATAATCGCAGCTAGCAGCGTATACCATAGATGTTATGCCCAATTGAGGAAAAATGAAAGAAAATATTTATCAAACTGATTTTAATAAAACTCCTAAGGTTTTTGAATTCATCAAGAATCATCAAAACATTGATGCTATTAAGCATTTGGAGTATCACCCAGAAGAAATAAATTTAAAGGGTTGGATGGATCATACTCCTCTTCATACAGCTGCTGAATTTGGCAATTTTGAGATGACAAAATATCTGATTGAAAATGGTGCTGAAATTAACGCTGAAAGAAATGGTGTTTATGCTACTCCATTGTGTTGGTCGAAAACACTTGAAATTGCAATATTACTATTGGATTCAGGTGCAACAATGAATGATAGAGAATTGGACATGGCGACTCGTGATGATAGAACAGAGATTATTAACGAACTATTGACAAGGGGAGCCAAAATAAACTTGGATGAGCCCCAATTTTTGAATTGCCATTCTATAAAAGCACTTGAAGTTTATTTAAATCATAATATTGATATAACTCTAACAGATAAAAATAGAAGTTCAATATTACATAGTAAAGCATGGGCAGATGATGTGGAAGTTTTTGAATTTGCATTTAAAAAAGGAGCAAGATGGAATAAAGATAGTAGTAATCGTACTCCATATGTTCTGGCTCAACAAGGAGCTAGGGAAAAAATTATTCAACACTTACAGGAAAATTATCCTGAACTTACTTCCCATCAGATAACAAAAATTCAAGAACCAGAATCACTATCATTTGAGCAAATATATTTTTTCTCTGAACATCCAGTTGAAAAGGATGAAATTATTGCTTTAACCGAATCATCAAAGCTCTTAAGATACATATCTAAAGATAATCAATTTAATGCTATTAATGGAATAAGTATTGATTTGCCCACTATTCGCAATTTTACATTTGATGAGTCTAATAACATAATTATTCCTACTTTGGACAATAAACTTCTAAAAGTAGATTCAAGAACATTCGAATTATTGGAGTCAATTAATTTCTATGAAGCGAAATTAGACCAAATCACATTTCTTCCGAGGAAGAAAATATATTTATCAAGTGATGGTTGGACAAGCTATATTCTAGACTTAGAATTTAATATACTTATGAAACACACTATGGATAACGGTGTGTTATTTCCGTTTATCAATAAGGATGAAAATTTAGTATCTACTTATTGTTATGACCAAGAGACATATCACAGCATTTACACGTTTTCTGAACAGTATGAATTGAAACATGTCCACACTTTTTTCATCGAGTGGAATAATTCCTCAGAAGGTTTTGGGTTTAATAAATCAGGAACCAAATTTGCGGTTTCATTTCCAAAATTTCTATCTCTTTGTGAGGTACAAGGTGAAGAGGTTAAAACTGATTGGTCAATCGACATATCTAAATTTACTTCGGAGCATGACCTAAGTGATTTAATTTTTATTGATGATAATTTCATCGCGCTTGCAAAAGGTAAAAAAATAATACTATACTCATTGACAGGAGAATTAGTGAATCAGACAGAATTAGATTTGAAGTCTGAAATCAGAGAGATTAAGTTGAGTAATAAACTTAACTCAATTATAATTAGAACACCTTCAGAGATAATCTCTATAGAGATTGAGAAAATCAAAAAGGGCATAACAAAGTATAAAAGTAATGGCGGCAATAGTTCTGATCTGAATGTTCGTATAAATAAAAAACAATTGCCTTGGTGGAAAAGACTGTGGTCATAAAATCGCCACCCTCGCTAGCCGAAGTTTAAATTAAACGCACGGGGCTCGGATCGTTTAGCTTCGCAGGGGGGAGCGCATCGAAGAAACATACCTATTGAAATACTTGGGGAAAGGGAACTTTCCCCTTTTTTATTTTGCGGGTGCAGCGTTTGGCAGGTGTGGAGGCGTATGGTAGGTAGCCACCGTTGGGTGGCTATTTAAAATCGACTAGCTATGCACGAACGGTATTGTACCCGCGCAGCCTACTTTGCAGAGCAGGCTGCCGTATCGGAAAGGTTTATTTTGCCCAGCGTGGCAGGCAGCCTGCAGGGCAGGGGGCGCCTGCGGGTGCTGGAGGTGGGCTGCGGCGGTGGTGGTAGCCTAAAGCCCTTTTTGGATAGGGGCTGCGAGGTGTTGGGCCTCGATTTGGCGCGCTACCAGGTGGAGTGCGCCCGCCACTTCTTTGCCGGGCATCGCCACCAGGCCAACCTCACGCTGCTATGCGGCAGCGTCTACGATCTCGATCCAACCCAGACAGCGCCTTTTGATCTGATTATACTACGCGATAAGCTCGAGGTGGTTGCCAACCAGCAGGTGCTGCTGCAGCGGCTGCGCCAGCTGCTGGCCCCTTCGGGTACCCTGTTTGTGAGCATCGCCTCGTGGTGGAAGCCCTTCGAGGAGCATCGCCAGCGGTGCTGTAGCGCCCTGCGCTGGATTCCGGTGGTGCACCTGCTGCCGGGCCAGCTGTACCGACGGCTGCTGGGGTGGGCTGGCGAGAGCACGGCCTGCATCGAGGCGCTGATGCAGGCGCGCAGCCAGCGGTTGTGCTTTCAGCGATTCTTGGGGTGGATTAGGCGGATGAACTACCAGGTGGTTCGGAGCGACTTCTACCTGCATAACCCGCAGCGGCAGGTGCGCTTTGGGCTTGCGGCCAACCCGTTGAGGTGGGGCGGCATCCCCTTTCTGCGCGACTATATCTGCTCCACCTGCTACTGCGTGCTGGCGGCCCAGTAACGAAAAACCCCGCAATACGTGTGCCGTCTGCGGGGTTGGGTTAAGCTATTGTTTGGGGTGCCTATCTTTCTGCTGCCGCTCGTAGCGGTTGGATAGTAGCATGGTGGTAAATGAGCAGGCCATGCTAATCATGTTCATGTAGGCCATTCGGTTGGCTTTCCATGTTGGATTTTGGTAGTCCACGTATGCTGCCGAGATTATCAGCATGATGAGCGCAATGGTGGCTAACGCTATTCTTACTTTTCGGGCCATCTTGATGGTTGGTTTGTGTAAGCATTCTAACTATGTTCTGTCGGCGCAAATGGCAGACCAGAATGCCCAACGCTATGCCAGCGGTAATGCCAGCCAGAATGGCGGCGTGCTGCCGAACCCATGCCCCCAGGAAGGATGGCTGTAGGACCTGCCTTTGGCCATCGGTAAGCAGCATGGTTGCAATGAGACCCCCAACTATCGCCACACCCAGCAGCGAGGATTTCCTGCCGAAGCTGTATCGCTTGATGGTTTGGGTGGTAAACTCGTCGTGGGGTAGGGTGTAGTCGACCCTTTTTAGGGTGCGAATCTCTACCAGCATGATGGGTATACCTACCACAAAGAGTAGGGCAAAAGCTACATCTACTCCCAGCCCCTTAAGGGTGGACGTTTCGGAGTAGCCTGCGGTAATGGCTATCGCCTTTCCCACTAGGCTAATGCCGAAGTAGGCCATTAGCATGTATAGCGATCGGATAAAACGACGATCCTGCTCTTTTATGGCTGCTGCTGCTGATACCATTGGGGTTGCTGTTTGGTGGTTATTCCTTGTGGGGTTCATTTTTACAATCATGTGGTGCTATTTGGTGATGCTTGCCTTAATGGCGCGCAGCTCCTCGAGTATCGGTAGCTTTTGGGTGTACCACATAATGGCTGCAATGATAAGTCCAAGTCCAAGCCCCAAAACAAGGGGTATTTGGCTTTCGAGCACGTTGGTAAGCGTTGGTGCGTGGGCGCCCGCCCGTATGTAGACGAGTGAGACATCGCTAAGGATCAGAAATGGGATAAGGGCAATGGCGTACTCCTTGGGAAAGAAGGCAAACTTCTTTTCGACATCGGCTATAAATTGCGCAACAGGTGCGTTGTAGTCCGAGGCGCCAATCTTCTTGTACTTATACCTAAAAATGGGTAGCACGGATAGGATGCCTAAAACGTATAGCCCATATCCCCACCAGGCCGAGCTGTCGGGTTTTTCGATATACTCCATAATCCCCACAATGGCGTATATGGCGGCAAAGGTGACCATCAGGATGCTTGCGGCTGCAAGAATCATCTTATCGCGGCGGTCCTCCTTGCGAACACGTTCCACAATGCCCTCCACCTTACGGGTGAATTCGAGGTTTACGTTTTCGTCGCCCTTATATGCTAGCGACTGGAAGCTATTTTTTAGATCGTCAATATTCATGGGTTGCATTTTTAGTATTAAACGGCATTCTGCATGGCTGAAGGAAACTCGGCGGCGGCAATTTCGGTAAGACGTTGCTTAATGCGGTGTACTTTTACCCGTACGTTACCTTCTGTAATTCCTAAGATTTCGGACATCTCGCGCTGCGATATATCTTCGAGGTATAGGCCGATGATGGTTCTATCCGAGGGGTCGAGCTGGTTGATGCAGCGGATAAGCTGCTCGATGTTGGGCTCGGTGCTGGTAGGCGGCTCGGTATCCAGCAGGTCGAAACCTTCGGGTATCGATCGCGTCTGCAGCCCTCGCTTTAGGCTCCGCACGTGGGTGAGGCAGGTGTTTAGCGCAATGCGGTATATCCAGGTGCTCATGGCAGCTTCGCCACGGTACGAGCCTAGGTTTTCCCATACGCGGATAAAGATATCCTGCATCAGGTCGTTGCGCTGGTCTGCATTGCCGGTGTACAGGCAGCAGAGGCGGAATATTCGGTCGCGGTTTTGTCGGAATAGCTCCTCGAAAAGCCTTTTTTCATCTCCCATTTCTTAGGATTTAGAAGGTCCTCAAATCTTTTTACCCCTATTGGATGCCAAAGGTGTAAAATGTTACGGAGGCGGTTGCTTTTTTCTAAAAAAATCCACCACAGGCAGCTGCGCGCGTGGTGGAGTGTGGGGGATACGCTATCTCTCCATGGCCACTTCCTTTTCGATAACCTTAATCTTCTTCCATTTGCCGCTGCGGAATCGGCGGTAGAGCACGTAGCAGAATGCAAAGAAGAAGAGCACCAGAAGAAACCAGCTTAGCGTAACCGATAGGTGGAAAACGTTAAGCGACAGGTAAAGTATTGGTACAAAAATCCAGTGTGCGCTAACGGAGGCAATCATGGTAAAGTGCGTATCGCCAGCACCTCTTAGTGCGCCAACAATGGCTGTCATTAATGCTTCCAGCAGCACGTAGAGTGCGGCAATTCGGATCATTGTAGTGGCAATAGGTACTGCCTGCTCGAATATGGACGACGGCACGGCTGGCGCAAAGGTGCGCGTAAGCGTTTCGGGTATGGCAACAAATAGCGCTAAAATGACCACAGAGTAAAATAGCCCCGTTTTGATGGCCGATAGGGCTGCCCTATGCGCAACCTGTGGCCTGCCAGCACCCATGTACCTTCCTACCAAGCTGGTTACGGCAATTTCTATTCCCAGTAGGGGGATGAAGGAAACTAAATCCCAGTTAAACATGATGGTTGAGGCGGTTGCGGCAACCTCGCCTCTGCCGTGGAATAGGGAGATCATAGCCGAAAAGGCTAGGAAGTTAAGAAACATCTCCAAGCCTGCTGGGTAGCCGTAGTAGAGGAGCTTTTTCATAATCTTCGAGCTAAAGTGGAACGACTCCCGAATATGAAACTCCCTGCGGTTTTCGGCACCAAAGTACGATACCAGCAGCACGCATACGGCGCAGAACGATCCTGTGATAGTTGCAATGGCTGCTCCACGTATTTCCATGGCCGGAAAACCGAACTTGCCAAATATCAGTATGTAGTCAAGAACAACGTTCACCACCATGGCAACGATGGTAGCCCTCATAACAACCTTGGTTTTGCCAATGCCTGTAAAGTAGCATCCAAGCGCATACCTAAGTAGCCCAAAAACGGAGCCCCAGGCAAGGATGCTGAGGTATTGAACTTGGTAGTCTATTTGGGCTTCGGGAATGTTGGCCCATCGGAAAATACCGTCGGCAAACGGAATAAAAGCGACTAGGAAAGGCCACGCTACCAGCGCCAGCAGCATTGCTTGGAACGATGTTTTTGCGGAGTTGGCCCGTTCGTTGGCTCCAAAATACTGGGCAACGAGGGCGGTAGAGTAGCCAATAAGCCCCACAAAGAAGAACATGATAACCTGAAGCGAAACGCCACCACCTAGCGAGGCGTTCATCTGCTCGGGGCTAACACGTGCCAGAAAGAGCCGGTCGGTAAAGGTCATAATGCCATCGCACGATGTTGATATTATCATGGGAAGAGCGAGGTAAAGCAGCTCTCGCATTCCACCAGGCTTATTGTACTGCTGCGTAAAATTTTGTTGAAAAGTCATGGTTTGCTATTGCTATAAATGCGACAAAGCTGTAGCGCATAGGATTTGCATCCTGCAGCATACAGGCTGTACGGTATAGTTCTGCTGGCAATACAGCGTATAGCCTAAAACAGAATACGACAGAATAATCTACATGCTTAGCGCATGTAAAAGTGGGAAAACAAATGAAGGCTAATGAATAGCCTAAAAGTATCTATCAGCGCAATGTTCTGAGAGGTATTGCTGAAGTACTTTGACTGGAAAGTAACGTTCGAGGAGGGGTGGTTTGAATCCCCTTTGAGGAAAGGATTACGTGTTCTTTGAAATGTCCCTATTCGAGCGTTAGCAGCGGACCGACATCTTCATCGTAGTAGGTGTTTTAAAAATTTGTATACGGCTACAAAATTATGGTTTTTGGTAGTTGGGTAAGCAAAAAATCCCAATAGATTTTTCACTATTGGGATTTTTCGGTGGAATTTATAGCTAAAATTCTTTTACATTTCGTAGATAAACGATTCTAGAGGGGCGATGCTTACCTGTACTGTTCCTACTCCGTTGCTAACCTTGAGCGTTGCCGATTTGCCATATAGGGCGTCCTTCATTTTGTAGGAGCCATTCTTTAATCCCCATTGGCTAATGATGCTGGCAGGAACGGTAAGGTTAAATTGGCTGTTCTGCTTGGCATCTAGGTTAGATACGATGATGAGCTTTTGCTTGTTGCTCCAGCGCACAAACGAAAAGAGGTTTTTGTCATATCCCTTAGTTTCGTTGCGGTTGATGGTTTGAATTTCGGCATACTTACCCATTAGCGCATCGCTGCCGATGCTGAAGTTGAGCAGACGCTTGTAGAAATCGCGTAGCTCCTTTTCCTGCTTGGTAAGCTGTCCGCCATCGTACTTACCGCCGTTACGCCAGCGAACGATGGTTGGCACGCTGGCATAGTCGAAGATGGTGGTGCGAGAGTGGTGTCCAAAGCCCATATTTTCCGAACCATCTTCGCCAAGCTCCTGTCCAAAGTAAACCATGGCTGGTGCGGTGCTGATGGTGGTCGAGATGACCATCATGGGCATTCCCTTGCGGGCGTCACCGGCAAACTCTGGGCTGGCAACGCGCTGCTCGTCGTGGTTATCGAGAAAGTGAAGCATGTGGTGCTCAATGTCGGCTAAGCCGTTTTGAATACCAACAATATGGTCGGTATTACCTCGGCCTTGGATAACATTTTTAAGCGTATCGTAAAGTTCCACCTTGTCGTATAGGTAGTCCATTTTTCCGAGGTGGATGTAGTTGCGGTACTGCTTGGGGTTGTAAACTTCGGCCAAAAGGAAGGCGTCGGGGTTCATGTTTTTGATGGACGAGTTCATGAAACTCCAAAACTCGTAGGGAACCATCTCTGCCATATCGAAGCGGAAGCCATCTACCCCCATGTTGGTCCAGTACAGGGCGATGTCGCGGAACTTGTACCATGAATCTGGAACATCCTTACCCTTCCAAAACTCGTAGTGCTCTTTCCACGATTTGTTATCAAACCCAGCAGGCAGCTCGGGGAAATCCTTAGAGCCATCGGGGCGGATACCGTAGTTGATCTTTACCGTCTCGTACCAGTCCCAGTGGTCGGGTTGTGCTAGGCGCGAGCCGTTGCCTGTCCATTTAGCAGGAAATTCAAAGAACTTACCGTCTACCATTGGATGGGCTTCGCCACCTAGGGGCTTGTAGCCATCGCGAGGATTTGGAACCAAAAATTGCTGTCCGGGGATATAGTAGAAGTTGTTGTCTCTACGATATTCCATGGTTGTGATATCGTTGCGGCCAAAATCTCTTTCGGGGAAGATGGAGCTCGCATAGTGGCGGGCAACGTGGTTGGGTACGATATCAATCAGCACCTTCATGCCGTGCTTGTGGGTGCGGGCAATAAGAGCCTTAAACTCCTGCAGGCGGTTTTCTACGTTTACGGCCATATCTGGATCTACGTTATAGTAGTCCTTAACTGCATAGGGAGATCCAGCACGACCTTTTACCACATCTGGATCGTCTTTCGAGATTCCGTACTTGGTGTAATCGGTAACCACCGCATGATGCGGAACGCCTGTGTACCAGATGTAGGTAATACCAAGGTTTTTAATTTCCTGAAGTGCCTTGTCGTTAATGTCGTTAAACTTGCCAACGCCGTTTTCCTCTATAGTTCCCCAAGGCTTGTTGGTGGTGTTGTCGTTTCCGAAAAGCCGTGTGAAAACTTGGTAAACCACCTCCTTTTTAGGGGTGGTAGCTTTGGCTGCCTCTGCTTGTTGGGCATTGGCATGTGGACTTGCTGTAGCCATTAGTGCTACACCCAATCCTGCTCCTATAGTCGATTTTTTTATCATGATTATGATTTTGTTACTCTAACTGCAAGTTATAACAATGGATGCTCTTTAATCCAGTGCTTTAGCTTACTAAATAACCAAAAAAAGCATCAAAAAGCCAGCTGTACTGGACATACGCCTTCTGTTGCAGGATGAATGTATGGATTGGCGGTGTAAACGGCCGCTATAGGAGCGTGGTGGTAAGGCGGCGAGGTGGTGCCTACTTTTGCTTCGATGTTTGGAGTGGCAATCTTGCCGGAGTAGTGGTTGGTTCTTCTATAAATGTAATGCCCCCTAGCAGGTTTCTTCCTGCTTAGGGGGCATTATGTTCGATTTCAGCTCTCTTACTTTTCGAATTCGGATTGCTGTTTCTCGACCTCCTTATTTTTAATTTGGTTAAGCTCCATTTGCACTTTTTGGAGCTTCTCTTTTAGCACCTCCATCTCTGCGTTGCTTTGGTGGCTTCCCTTTTGGTTGAAAGCAGCTTCGGAGATATTCTTTCCTGCTATTACAGGTATGTCCGATCGAATGCTTTCGAACTCTAAAGTTGCTGTTGATGGCATGTTAGAGCCTGGGAAAAGAACCGAAGCTTTAACCCGAATTTTACCTGGTTTGGTGGTCGATCTTACGAGAACAGGAGCGGTACCCCATTCAACCTTGCGTGGGTTGGCGCCAATTTGCTCGTCTCCAACAATCGAGCCTTCGCCCTCTACCTCGAAACGTATTTGATATTCGTTAAGGCGCTTTACGTTGCCATCTTTATCGGTAATAGATGCTATAATGGGTACAAAGTCAGATCCATCGGCAACCAGCAATCTGTTGAGGTTGTCTAGTTCGAGCCTAATTTTTTCGGGGCGGAAGCTGGGGCGACGTACGTGCGTTGCAACCACTTTACCATCGATAATACCCTGCGCCTCTAGGCTTATGAGGTTATCCTTGTTGGCTCGGCTAAGCGCCTTTAGCGCCATAAAATTGAAGGCATTTTTAAAAACAACAGGAGGGTGAAGCATTCCTGAATCGATTCTTTGTGCGCTTTGCATAAGGGTGTCCTTGCTGTTGATGATTAACCTTACCTGCTCGCAGTTGGTAAATACGGTTACCTCTTCGGGCGAAAATGGGGACATCTCGTTTGCAACAAACACCATGGGGCCGCAATCGACGTTTTCTACATTTAGCTTAGGATCGGACTGGCTGCGGAACATGTAGTACGAGTATTTGGGCTGGCGGAAAACGTCCATAATTCCTCCATAAAAAGGATCGGGATGGTAGCCACGCTGGTGGTCGAATGGATGCCAGAGTGCTCCGCCCATCATTTGGCGAGGAGATTGGTAAAGAGTCTGAAAACAGGTGTAGGGGTAGCTGGGCATGGAGTAGTGCTTTGCCTGGATAAGCATGGCTGTTTCTCCCCATGTTTTGGCAACCCTGCTAGGCGAGTTGTGCGAGTTCCAGTTATCTACATTATCGCCCCATTCGCGGTTAAACATTGGTCGGGTAATCTTATCGTAAGGATTTTTGCCAGTAGCATCACCCTTATTCTCTTCACTTACCGCTACCATCCCTTTTGAGGAGGTAAGAAAAGGATGAGAGTATACCACATCAAAGTGCTCCGAACCTCGTGCTTCCAAATCGCAGGCGGTATACGCTCCCTTGTAGGGATATTCTGCATGTACCAAATCGTGAACTTTCTTAGCAAAATATTCGGGGTACCATGTTTCGTTAAGAATGGGCTCCCACATAAATACGCTAGGTCTGTTCCTATCGCGTCGTACCATCTGGCTGATGTCTGAGAGCACTCGCTGCTCAAATAAAGGGTCGTTGTTCCAGAACTGCCAGCCTGGAGTAGAAACGATTACAAATAGGCCCAGCTCATCGGCTGCATCCATAAAGGCCGGATCGAGCGGGTAGTGCGCCGAGCGAATGATGCGCATTCCTGCGCTGCGAAGCTTTACGGCATCGCGCCATTGCCCCGAGTTCGGAAGTGCATTGCCCACGTAGGCATAATCTTGATGTCGGTTTCCTCCTATGAGCTTATCTTGGTAGCGCTTTCCGTTAAGAATGAATCCGTCTTTGCCCTTTAGCTCGATGGTTCTAATTCCGGTACGCTGACGAATGGCGTCAACTACCTCTTTGTTGCTGTGGATTTCGCAAACAAGGTTGTAGAGGTAGGGCGTTTCGGGTGTCCAAAGGTTCGGAGCTTTTATGCTCATGGATAGCTCGGCCGTGCTGGACGAGTCAGGAAGTAGCGCAAGGCTCTGCCTGCTTTGGGCTGCAAGCTTTCCATCTTTATCCAGCAGCTTGGCTACTACTACAACAGGTGTTTTTCTGTTTGTTTCGTTTTGTACATCAACACGCACCTTTAGCGTTGCTAGCTTTTCGCTGGCCGATTCAATTCTAGTAAAAAGTCCGCCAGCAGCTACCTTATTGGTGTAGTTTGGGTCGGTTATGTGGATGGCGCTTGTGGAGTATAGCCAAACATCGCGGTAGATGCCACCAAAGTAGCAGAAGTCGAGCTGTTCCTGCGGTTTTCCGGGGGGATAAGCAGGATTGTTGCTGTTGTCGGTAAATACAGCCACCAGATTTTCCTTATCGAACGAAATATGCTGGCTGACCTCTATGGAAAAAGGGATGTAGCCTCCAAAATGTTCTTTAACGAGCTGTCCGTTTATCCATATTTGGCTTTTCCCCATTACCGCCTCAAAGTAGAGGTAGATCTTTTTCCCTTTAAGGCTTTGGGGGATATCAAATTTCTTACGGTACCATGCTGGACCTTGGTAGTTGATGCCACCGCTTGCTTCTGTAGGGAGCAGCTCCAGCCCGTGAGGGAGGTTGGTAGCCTGCCATTGGCTGTCGTTAAAGTTGGTTAGCGCGGCATTTTTGAAGTTTCCTTTGGCAAAGCGCCAGCCTTGGTTAAAGCTGTAAACCTCTCTTCCTCCTCCGTCGACCTTATAAAAACCTGCAGTCGAAAACTCCGCTTTGCTTTTTACTTGCGCGCTAAGGCATCCAGTAAAGAGCAGTAGGCATGCAATTATAGTTGGGTATCGCTTCATAATTGATGGTGTATGTGCGATAAAGTTAGGTAAACAAATCAACTAAATGTTCATGTGTTTTTTTGTGAAAGCCTAACAAAGAGATAAAATCATCCTAAATAACCCTTTTTTACCAGCTGGTTGGCTGCTATTTGTTTTGGAGCTGTACTACCAGCTGCTCAACTTTTTTAGGTAGATTCTTGAAATCGTCCTTTGTTTGTAGCAGCTCTTCTACCTTTTGGTTGCCCATTGGCTGTTTTCGATATTCGGGAAGAAGATCTTTAAAATGCTTTTCGACGAAAAGATCTACAATTTGCTCCTTAATGGCATGCGGTAGCTGGTACTTTTGAACAATTGGCTGCTCGATACCGATGTGCACCATTTCGTGGATAATGGTGTAGGCTGGATTGCTGTACATCTTAAACTTACCGTCGGCTGTTGTTTGCAGGAGGATGGAGCCGTTGTTGCAATCGTAGCTTCCTCCTGGACCGTAGAGCGTAAGGTTAACTTGGTACTGTGCGAATATTTTAAAGTTCCAGAGGGGAGCATACTCCTTCATTCTTTCCAAGGCTTTTTCTATGATTGGAATGGCAGCGGTAACTTGCTCGATGCCTTTTTGGTATTTCTGCGAGTCGAATATGGAATGCTCCATTACTACCTGTAGCGAATCGTATGCGCTGTTGGGAAGCTGCTGCTGGCGAACCATTGCTACAATCTTATCGAGGTAGGGATGTTGAGGCAGCGCTACGTTGTATCCGTTCTTGTCGAAAAAGTTCATGTCGCAAACGGTTCTCCATACGTACTGCGCTTCTGCCTGTGCTGTTGGTTTTACGGTTGCAATTTGATTAACCTGTGCTACTAGCGTGTTGGTAGCAAGTAGCGCAAGGCATGCCAGTCCCCATTTTTTCATAGTGTTGCGTATAGGTTTGTTTTAAGAAGGGACGAAAGTAGGGAAAGAAACTTGGAGGTGGAATAGCAGGAAATAAAAAAGGCGGCTTTTAAAGCCGCCTTGGTAACTTATACCGTCATAATTTCTTTTTCCTTTAAAGCTAAAAGCTCATCGATCTTCTTGCTAAATTGGTCGGTAACCTTTTGGATTTCGGCTTCGCCATCCTTTGCAAGATCTTCTGCAAGGCTTTCTGCCTTAATCAATTTCTTAATTGCTTCGTTTGCATCGCGGCGGATGTTACGAACGGCAACACGAGCGTTCTCGCCTTCGTTGCGAACCTGCTTAACCAGCTCCTTACGGCGATCTTCGGTAAGCGGTGGAATGTTTAGGCGAATATGCTCGCCGTTATTCGAAGGTGTAAGCCCAATACCTGAAGTTAGGATTGCCTTTTCGATAACAGGCAGCATCTTTTTTTCCCAAGGCGCAACAATAATCGTTTTTGCATCAGGGGTGTTGATGCTGGCAACTTGGTTGATGGGCATCATGCTACCGTAGTAGTCTACCATAACTGGATTAAGGATGGCTGGGTTGGCCTTTCCTGCACGGATGGTAACTAGTGCATCGTCAAGGTGAAAGATGGCCTTGTCCATCTTCTCCTTACTCTGTGCTATAATCGATTTAATCTCGGTCATATGCTGTTAACTTGAAGGTTTATTCAAAAATAGCTAATTCTTTACAATTGTACCAATCTTTTCGCCGGTAAGCAGCTGCTTTAGGTTTCCAACGGTATTCATGTCGAATACGATGATTGGCAGGTTATTCTCCTTACACATGGCAAAGGAGGTAAGGTCCATTACCTTAAGGTTCTTGTTGTAAGCTTCGTCGAAGCTTAGGGTGTCGTACTTAACGGCTGAGGGATCCTTTTCGGGATCGGCGGTGTAAACGCCATCCACACGTGTACCTTTAAGAAGTACTTCTGCCTCTATTTCTACGCCACGCAGGGCCGATGCGGTATCGGTGGTAAAGAATGGATTGCCTGTTCCGCCACCAATAATCACCACGTAGCCTTGGTTAAAGAGCTCTAGGGCCTTCTCCTTCGAGTAGATCTCGCCAACGGGAGCCATGTTGATGGAGGTAAGCACCTTTGCCTTTTGGCCGATGCTGTTAAGCGCCGATTGGATGGCGATGCTGTTGATAACGGTGGCCAGCATTCCCATTTGGTCGCCTTTTACTCGGTCAAAACCTTTGTTTACGCCCGATAGCCCACGGAAAATATTTCCACCACCAATAACGATGCCTACTTCTACCCCCATTTGGGCAACTTCCTTAATCTGTTCGGCATACTCGTTTAGCACCGCTGTGTTGATGCCATACTTGTCGGCTCCCATAAGGGCTTCGCCGCTAAGCTTTAGCAAAACTCTTTTATACTTGAGCATGGATGTGCAATTTTCTAGCAAAGTTATTCAATTCGTAGTAATTGGCAATAAAAGGAGCTACGATTTGGCGTTGTTGCCATACTTTAAGGGTCGCTCCATACGTTCTGTATCCTTACGCCTTACGCAGGTTGCCTATAATAGCTCCTGCTTTAGGTTGAGAAGCTTTACCAAAAAAGGAGTATCGTAAGGGCTTTTCTTGTATTTTAGTATTTTCAAAAAAAAGGTTAGCATGGAACAGGATGTCTGCATTTTGGTGGTGGAGGATGAGGTAAAGGTGGCCGATCTTATAAAGCGTGGCCTGGAGGCTCAAGGTTTTAAGGTGGAGATAGCCTACGATGGTATGATGGGGCGCCGGTTGGGAGTGCAAAAGAAGTACGACCTGATAATCCTCGACGTTAACCTTCCGCACGAAAACGGCTACGAGGTTTGCCGATCGATTCGCGAGCGAAATGCTAAGGTCCCCATTCTATTTCTTACCGCCTTGGATACGCTCGACGACAAGCTCATTGGCTTTGATGCGGGTGCCGACGACTACATTCCAAAACCTTTTGAGATGAAGGAGCTTTTGGCGCGGGTGCGCGTGTTCCTGAAAAGGAGCGGAAGCTACAATGCCGATCCTGCTGGATCGCGTATGCTGCAGGTGGCCGATCTTATTTTGGATATCGACTCCAAAACGGTGGTGCGGGCAGGACGAAAGGTGGAGCTTACGGCCAAGGAGTTTCATCTGCTACAATACTTCCTCGAAAATAAGAACAGGGTGGTGTCGAAGGTTGACATTGCCGAGAAGATATGGAACATAACCTTCGATACGGGAACCAACGTTATAGAAGTTTACGTAAACTACCTTCGCAACAAGGTAGACAAGGGGTTCGACCGCAAGCTTATCCATACCATCATTGGCATGGGCTACGTTCTTAAGGAGGAGTAGCCATGGTAATACGTTGGAAGCTGGCGCTTTGGTTTGCTGGTATTGTCAGCACCATTCTGATTGTATTTTCTTCGCTGATCTACCTCTCCTCGGCTAAGTCTCGGCAAAACGACTTTTACAACCGGCTGCACGAGCGGGCGCTGATAACCGCCTCCTTGGCAACCGATATCACCGATGCCGATCGTAACCTGCTGCGTAAGATAGACACAACGGCGGTTTCGCTAGAGCAGGAGCAGGTGATGATTTTTGACCGCAACGGAAAGATGGCCTACAACAACAAGGCGGTAAACCGCAACGTTACCTCGAAGGTTGTTCAGGACGTTTTTCGTCATAAAACGGTACGGCTTCAGCTGGCCGACCGATACGAGGGGGTAGGTGTGGAGTATGGTAATCGCGACTACTCCTACGCGGTGGTCATCTCGGCTATCGATAAGCACGGCTACAAGCGGATGCATAACCTCCAGATTTCGCTAATCATCGGGACGGTTCTAGGCATCATCATCTCGCTGCTGGCCGGCTTGTTTTTTGCAACTCGGGCGCTCAAGCCGATGTCCACCGTTGTTGGGCGCGTAAATAATATCAGCGAAAAGAACCTGCACGAACGGCTGGATATAGGCAACGGGCGCGACGAGATTTCGGAGCTCTCGTCGACTTTTAACCGGATGCTTGCCCGCCTGGAGGAGGCCTTTGCCATGCAAAAGGCGTTCGTATCGCATGCCTCGCACGACTTTAGAACGCCGCTAACGGTTATGCTGGGCGAGATTGAGGTGATGCTGCTGCAGCATCCCAACACCCCAGAGCTTACCCGGATGCTTCTTTCGTTAAAGGAGGAAATCCTTACCCTAAACGCCCTATCGTCTAAGCTGCTCGACTTGGCCAAGGCCAGCGTCGACGCCAGCAACGCGAGCACGGCCAAAGTCCGAATCGATGAGGTGCTATTTACCGCCATAGCAGAGTGCTCGCGCGCGTACCCCAACTACCGGATTCATCTCGATTTTAGCGAGCTCCCCTGCGAAGAATCGCTGCTTACCGTTGATGGCGACGAGCAGCTGCTCAAAACCGCCTTTGTCAACCTCATCTCCAACGGCTGCAAGTTCTCTACCGATGGTTCCATTCACATCTCCATAAAATGCAGCAGCTCTCGGATTGAGGTCGCTTTTGCTGATAAAGGAATTGGAATCCCCACCTCCGAGCTAGATAAGATCTTCCAACCCTTTTACCGCGTGCAGTCCGACAAAAAGATACCCGGTCATGGCCTAGGCCTTGCGCTAACCTCTCGGGTTATCTCCCTTCACGGAGGACATATCGACGTGCAATCGGAGGTCGGAAAAGGATCCACCTTTACGGTTGTGTTAGGCAAGGATCTCCTTCCTTAATACATTCCAACAAAAAGTTTAAGGACTTCTTGCAGAAGAATATCTCTGCCCTATAGCGCAAAAAGCCGCCCAGTTTTTTTCTAGGCGGCTTTTTCTTATTATCGCGGTCAAAGACCTCTACTTAAGTTCGACGGAATTACAAATTCCGCCGAGCCCCGTGCGACTGTTAGCGAAAAGTCCGAAAAAAAGTAGCGGGAAGAAATCAGCTAAATGCTATTGTTACCATCAGCAGCTGCGCTTTGCTTTTTTGCTACTTTTGAATGGTAGTCGGGAGACCGCTACTTAGCAAGGACGAAGACACAACCAAGCACGAAGTGCGAGCTCAGCGAAGCTAATCTTCGTCCAGCCTCGTGCGCTAATGTAGACTACGGCGAGCGGGGGGAAAGGTTGCGCGAGATGGAATGTTGACCGTAAAGTCTAAGAAAAATTCTAGTGGTTTTACATTGAAAGATGATGATGACCTATCCATTAAGCCCAATCAGGTAAAGAAGGTAAGCGACCATGGCTCAGCCAATGGCGGATTTACCATCTCGGATGTAGATGTGAGTAGATTTAACAAACCTAAAAAGTAACGGTTATGGAAAATACCGGAAAAACAGCCATAAAAAAGTGGATAAAGGAGGAGCTTGCCCCCTTGGCCAAGCAGCATGGCTTTAAGGTAGGAACATTTTTTGGCACAGGAACCTTTGCCATCTATAGGTGTAATGATGATGGATATCAAAGCATATATTTTATAGTTAAAAGCGATACGATTAGTTACGGGGTAATCGTTCGCATCAATGCCGTTGAGGAGCTGCTGTACAGGTACTCTCAAAAGGACGTGTTTAAAACTGTCGATACAATCAGCCTTGAAGGTACCAAAGAGGTCTTTAAGTACACCCCACTCACCACGAAGGAGGAGCTGGCAGCGTACCTCTTACCGTTAAAGGAGCGCTTTGCCGAGGTGGTGGAGCAGATGGAG